>PNNE01000034.1 GCA_013824055.1 Rhodobacter sp.
GAGCCTTCGCCGACTCTGGTCGGTCACGGCATCGGAGCCAAAACGCATCCCTCCTGCCAGGGGGGACCCGGACCGGACAGCCGCCCAGCCGCACAGTTGCGGCACCGCGCTGTCGCGTCAACCGGACCAGCCGACCCCCCCCATCGTAGATCACCAGCAAACACCCAAGGGTGCCCCATGATTCACGACCCGATTCCGCGGGACGTTCAGCCTGCCTTGCCGCTGTTCGACGCCGAGGCGCTGGACATCACCGACTACCTGAAGGCCGAGCCTGCGGTGGATGACATCCACACCGATCAGACCCACCGGCAGCGCGTGGCAGCCCTGACGCTGGGGGCGATCGGGGTGGTTTACGGCGACATCGGCACCTCGCCGATCTATGCCTTCCGCGAGGCGCTGAAGGCGACGGGGGCGGCGGTGCCCGGAATGCCCGAGGTGCTGGGCATCCTGTCCTTGCTGATCTGGACGCTGATCCTGATCGTGACGGTCAAGTACGTCTTCGTCCTGCTGCGGGCCGACAACCGGGGCGAGGGCGGCATCCTGTCGCTTTACACTCTGGTGCGTCTTGCGGCGGGCCGCAGGTCGGTGCCGGTCCTGGTTCTGGCACTGGCGGGCGCGGCGCTTTTCGCGGGCGACGCGGCGATCACGCCGGCGATCTCGGTCCTGTCGGCGGTCGAGGGGCTGGGGCTGATCCTGCCGGCACTTTCGACCTATGTGATCCCGGTCACGCTGGGCATTCTGGTGGCGCTGTTCTTCGTGCAGCGGCGCGGGACAGCCAGCGTGGCGGCACTTTTCGGGCCGATCTGCGTGGTCTGGTTCGTGGCGCTGGCGGGGCTGGGGCTGTGGCACATCGCGGATGAGCCGGCAGTCCTGCGCGCGTTCAGCCCGGTCTGGGGAGCAGGCTTCCTGCTTCAGCATCCGGGCGTGGCCTTTCTGGTCCTGGGCGCGGTCTTCCTGGCAGTGACGGGGGGCGAGGCCCTGTACGCGGACCTTGGCCATTTCGGGCGGCGGCCGATCATGCTGGCCTGGTTCGCGCTGGTGCTGCCGGCGCTGGTGCTGAACTACCTGGGCCAGGGGGCGATGGTGCTGGCGCATCCTGACCTGGCCGAGGAGAGCTTCTTTGCGCTGGCCCCGCAAGCCCTGCTGCCGGTCCTTGTGGTGCTGGCGACAGCGGCGACGGTCATTGCCAGCCAGGCGGTGATCACCGGGGCCTTCTCGATGGCACGGGGGGCGGTACAGCTGGGCTTCCTGCCGCGGTTGCGGATCGTGCACACGGCCGAGGGGCAAAGCGGGCAGATCTACATCGCGGCAGTGAACTGGCTGCTGCTGTGGGGCGTGTTGTGGCTGATGCTGGCTTTCGGGTCGTCCACGGCGCTGGCCTCGGCCTACGGGATCGCGGTGACGGGGACGATGGTGCTGACCTCGATCCTGGGGGTGCTGTATCTGGTGCGCTCGGGCCGGTTGCGGGCGCCGGTGGCGGTGCTGCTGGCGGCCCCGATCCTGGGGGTGGAACTGGTGTTCCTCGCCTCGAACGCGGTGAAGATCGCCGATGGCGGCTATGTGCCCGTGGTCGTTGCTTCGGTGTTGGGGATGCTGATGTGGGCCTGGTGGCGGGGCACGCAGGCGGTGAAGGCGCGGGTGGCGAAGCTGGCGATCTCGGTTGCGGACTTCGTGCGGATGATGCGGAATTCCAGCGTCAACGTGATCCCCGGCACGGCGTTCTTCCTGACCGGCGATCCGGGGATCGTGCCCTCGGCGCTGCTGCACAACATCAAGCACAACCGGGTGCTGCACGAGCAGACCGTCCTGCTGACGGTAGAGACCCTGCGCGTGCCCTATGCGACGGCCGACGAGCGGGTGACGGTCGAGCCGCTGGGCGGCTGCTTCGTGCGGCTGATCCTGCGTTTCGGGTTCATGGAGACGCCGAACGTCAGCCGGGCGATGGCACATGCACGGGCAGCGGGGCTGAAGTTCGATGTCATGGCCTCGACCTTCTTTCTGGGCCGCAGGCGGGCGGTGGCGACGGGTGAGGGCGTGGAGCTGGTGCTGGACCGGATCTATGTGGCGCTGTCGCGGATGGCGGCGGACCCGACCGACTTTTACCACCTTCCCCGCGACCGGGTGGTGGAACTGGGCGAGCGGGTGGCGATCTGACGAAAACGGTCGGGAATTCTGACATTGCCGTGAAACACTTGACATGTTTCATCATCGGCGACGGCAAGGCGCAGCGTTGGCGTTAAACCTTGTGTGGCAAGGAGCCCTTGCAAGGGCATGTCGGTTACTTTAAGTTATCGCTTTCCCGGGGGCGCTGACGCACCGGGCAGACATAGGGGGCAAAGATGAGCACCTACACGAACTTACCCGCGCCAAGCCCGGAACAGGGCTTGAACCGGTATCTGCAGGAGATCCGGAAGTTCCCGCTTCTGGAGCCTGAACAGGAATACATGCTGGCCAAGCGCTGGGTCGACCACCAGGATGCCAACGCCGCGCACCAGATGGTGACCAGCCACCTGCGCCTTGCCGCGAAGATCGCGATGGGCTACCGCGGCTACGGCTTGCCGCAGGCCGAGGTCATCAGCGAGGCCAACGTCGGGCTGATGCAGGCGGTCAAGCGCTTCGACCCGGAAAAGGGCTTCCGGCTGGCGACCTATGCGATGTGGTGGATTCGCGCCTCGATCCAGGAATACATCCTGCGGTCGTGGTCGCTGGTGAAGCTGGGCACGACATCGGCGCAAAAGAAGCTGTTCTTCAACCTGCGCAAGGCCAAGGCCAAGGTCGGCGCGCTGGAGGAGGGCGACCTGCGCCCGGAAAACGTGGCCCAGATCGCCAAGGACCTGTCGGTGACCGAAGCCGAGGTGGTGGACATGAACCGCCGCCTCTCCGGCTCGGACGCCTCGCTGAATGCGACCGTTGGCAGCGACGGCGAAAGTGCGACCCAGTGGCAGGACTGGCTGGAGGACGAGGATTCCGACCAGGCCGAGGCCTATGAGGAAAAGGACGAGCTGGACGCCCGCCGCGCGCTTCTGGTGCAGGCGATGTCGGTGCTGAACGACCGCGAGAAGGACGTGCTGATGCAGCGCCGGTTGTCGGAAGACCCGGTGACGCTGGAAGACCTGTCGGAAAGCTACGGCGTCAGCCGCGAGCGCATCCGCCAGATCGAGGTCCGCGCCTTTGAAAAGCTGCAGGCCAGGATGCGCGAACTGGCCAAGGGCAAGGGCATGGTGATCCCGGCGTAAGCGGAAAGCGGCAAGCAGCGGGCCGTGACCACGCGTCACGGCCTTTTCGTTTGATCCCGGACCCTGCCGGGGGTAGGGAAGCGCCTATGAGAATGATCGACACCGTCATCAAGCCCATGCACCCCGAGGGCTACAAGTTCGTCGCCGCATTTGCTGCGGTCACGCTGATCCTGTTCTGGATCTGGGACCCGCTGGGCTGGCTGGGGCTGGGCCTTACCGTCTGGTGCTATTACTTCTTCCGCGACCCCAAGCGCCTGGTGCCGGAAAACGCCGGGCTGCTGGTCAGCCCCGCCGATGGCGTCGTCAGCCTGATCGAACGCGCGGTGCCGCCGGCGGACCTGGGGCTGGGACCCGAGCCGCTGGTCCGCGTCAGCGTCTTCATGTCGGTCTTCAACTGCCACGTGAACCGCGCGCCCATCGCGGGGCGCGTCACGGCGGTCGTCTACCGGCCGGGCAAGTTCTTCAACGCCTCGCTGGACAAGGCGTCGGACGAGAACGAACGCAACGCCCTGGCAATCGAGATGCCGGACGGCCGCAGAATCGCCGTGGTGCAGATCGCGGGCCTGGTGGCACGGCGAATCATGTGCTGGAAAAAGCCCGGCGACAGCGTCCGAACGGGCGAACGCTTTGGCCTGATCCGCTTTGGCAGCCGCCTGGACGTCTACCTGCCCGAGGGCGTGCAGCCCCAGGTCGCGCTTGGCCAGACCATGATCGCCGGTGAAAGCATCATCGCCCTGATCGGCCAGGATGCGCCCGCCCGCGCCGCTCGGCTGGAGTGAGGCATGGCGCGCCAGCCGTCCGGCCCCCCGCGCGAGTTCCTGCTGCTGAAGCTGCTGCCGAACCTGGTGTCGATCCTGGCGCTGTGTTCCGGCCTGACCGCGATCCGCTACGGCATCGCCGGGAATTTCACGCTGGCGGTTCTCTTGATCGGGGTCGCGGCGGCGCTTGACGGGCTGGACGGACGGCTGGCGCGGATGCTGAAGTCGGAAAGCGCCTTCGGGGCCGAACTCGACAGCCTGTGCGACTTTGTGAACTTTGGTGTCACGGCGCTGATCCTGTACCTGTGGGGCCTGCGACCCGAAACCAGCCTGGGCTGGATCGCGGTGCTGGTCTATGCCGTCTGCTGCATGCTGCGGCTGGCGCGGTTCAACGTCGGCAACCGGACGACCGCGGGCGAGCCGGCCGAGAAGGCGGTCTTCATCGGCGTGCCCTCGCCGGCCGGGGCGCTGCTGGTTCTGTCGCCGCTCTACCTGTCCTTTGCGACCGACGGGGCGCTGCACCTGCCGCCGGTGCTGGTCGCGGCCTGGATGGTCGGGATCGGGGCGCTGATGATCAGCCGGGTGCGCACCCCGTCGCTGAAGCGGATCACCATTGCGACCGACTATGCCCGCTATGTGCTGGTGGGCGCGGTGGTGGTGGTGGCGGCGCTGCTGACCTATCCCTGGACCACGCTTCTGGCCCTGTGTCTGGCCTATCTGGCCGGGGTGCTCTGGCTGGGCCTGCGCAGTCTGGGCAAGCCCGGAGTCGGCTGACCTCCCGCGCAGGTTGCAGCTTTCCCTTGCAATCGCGGGCAGGGTCGGCACTCTCGACCCTCTGGAAATTCCAAGGGAATCATGTGCATGCAAGTAGAGGCCATCCAGAAGTCCTATCGCCGCTGGGCGCCTGTCTATGATCTGACCTTTGGCCGGATCACGCAGGGCGGTCGCATCCTGGCGGCAGCGCATGTGAACCCCCAGGGGGGATCGGTGCTGGAGGTGGGGATCGGCACCGGCCTGGCGCTAGACTATTACGGCGCGCAGGTGCGGGTCACGGGGATCGACCTGTCCGCCGAGATGCTGCGCGAAGCCGAGATGCGCGCAGCCAGGGGCGGGCTGAAGAACCTCGAGGGCCTGCACCAGATGGACGCGCGCCAGATCGCCTTCCCGGATGCAAGTTTCGACCATGTCGCCGCCATGCACATCATGTCCGTCGTGCCCGAGCCTGAACGCGTGCTGGCCGAAATGGCCCGCGTCGTCCGCCCCGGCGGGTCGGTGATGATCGCCAACCACTTCGCGGGCCGCACGGCCGAGGGCTGGGCGGTGGTCGAGCGGCTGGCGGCGCCGCTGGCGAACCTGCTGGGCTGGCATTCGGACTTTGCCATCGACCGGGTCATGGGCCATCCGCTGCTGCGGCTGGAGGAACAGCGGCAGGTACAGCCCTTTGGTCTGATGACCTTCCTGCGCTTCCGGCGGGTTGAAGGTCCGGCGAAAACCTGACCTACTGGGCCGCGATGTCAGAAGGGGAGGCTACGTCATGAAACCGGTCAGATGGGGTGTGCTTGGGGCTGCGCGGTTCGCGCGCGAACACATGGCGCCGGCGATCCACGCCGCCGAAGGGGCCGAACTGGCCGCGCTGGCGACGTCGGATGCATCCAAGGCCGCGGGGTTCCAGGCCTTCTGCCCGGCGCTGACGGTCCATTCCAGCTATGACGCGCTGCTGGCCGACCCGACGATCGACGCAGTCTACATCCCGCTGCCCAATCACCTGCACGTCGAATGGACGCTGAGATGCCTGGCGGCGGGCAAGCATGTGCTGACCGAGAAACCCATCGCCCTGAATGCCCGCGAGATCGACCAGATCATCGCGGCGCGTGACCGCTCGGGATTGCTGGCGGCCGAGGCCTACATGATCGTGCACCACCCGCAGTGGCAGCGCGCGAAGGAGTGGTTCGAGGCCGGCGAGATCGGCGATCTGGTCCACGCCGACGTGGCCTTCAGCTTCAACCTGACCGACATGGGCAACATCCGCATGAAGCCCGAGACCGGCGGCGGCTCGCTGCGCGACATCGGGGTCTACACCTTCGGCTCGATGCGCTTTGTCACCGGGGCGGAACCCGTCGACATCTCGGCCCGGCTGCAGCGCGAGAACGGGGTGGACGTGTTCGCCCAGGTCGCGGCCACGATGGAAGGGCCGCCCGACAAACCCCATGCGGGCCGGTTCACCTATGGCTCGACGACCTCGATGCGGATGTACAACCGGCAGGTCGCGACCTTCCAGGGCACCAGGGGCATGATCCGGCTGGAGGGCGGGCCGTTCAACGCCAACGTCAACGACCTGGCCGAGGTGGAACTGCACCAGAACGGCAACCGCGTGACGGTCGAACGTTTCCCCACCGCCAACCACTACAAGTTGCAGGTCGAGGCTTTCAGCCGC
>PNNE01000313.1 GCA_013824055.1 Rhodobacter sp.
ACGAAGTCCCGCGCGACGGACGTCCCGCTGATGAAGCCATAGGTCACGTCGGACAGCATCTGGTGCAGCGCGTGCCCGAATTCGTGAAACAGCGTCCGCGCATCGTCATAGGACAACAGGCACGGGTCACCCTTGGCGAAGTTGCAGACGTTCACGACGATGGGGCGCTGCTCGCCACCCAGCTTGCGCTGCGACCGCATCGCCGAACACCAGGCACCCGAGCGCTTGGACCCGCGCGCGAAGTAGTCCCCCAGGAACACCGCCACGTGCCTGCCCCCACGCGTGACCTCCCAGCCGCGCACGTCCGGGTGATAGAACGGACCGGGGATCTCGCGGAATTCCAGTCCGAAAAGCCGGGTCGAACAGTCGAACATCGCCCCCAGCATCGCATCCAGCGACAGGTAGGGCTTCAGCACCGCCTCATCCAGATCATGCTCGGCGCGGCGTCGCTTTTCGCTGTAGTACCGCCAGTCCCAGGGCTCCAGCGGCGCCGGGTAGCCGTCGGCGCGCAGCATCCCCTCCAGCACGCCCGCATCCGCCAGCGCCTTGCCCCGCGCCGGTTGCCAGACCCGCATCAGCAGATCGCGCACCGCGTCGGGCGTCTTGGCCATCTCCGGCTCCAGCTTGAATGCCGCAAAGTCGGCATAGCCCAGCAGCTGCGCCCGTTCATGCCGCAAGGCCAGGATCTCTGCCGCAATTCCCCGGTTGTCCGTCTCTCCCCCATTGGCCCCGCGAGCCACCCAGGCCTCGTAGGCCTTCTCGCGCAAGGCCCGGTTCGGCGAGAACTGCAGGAACGGCACGATCAGCGACCGGTTCAGCGTCACCACCGGGCCCGTGCCCTTCTCGGCCCCCGCTGCCCGCGCCGCGTCCTGGACGAACCCCGGCAGCGCGGCCAGATCGGCCTGCGAAAGCTCCATCGACCAGGCCCGTTCATCGGCCAGAAGGTTCTGCCCGAACCGGGTTCCCAGCACCGCCAGCCGGGCCTTCACTTCCGTCAGCCGCTCTGCCGCCGCACCGTCCAGAGCCGCCCCGGACCGCAGGAACATCTGCCGGTAAAGCTCCAGCACTCGGCTTTGTTCCGCCGTCAGCTCCAGCGCGTCACGCCCTTGCCACAAGGCCTCGATCTTCGCCCAAAGCGCCTTGTTGTTGGTGACTTCGCTGGAAAACGCCGACATCTTCGGCGCCAGCTCCCGCATCAGCGCCTCGCGCGCTTCGGTCGAATCCGCCCCTGCAAGATTGTAGAACACCCCCGCCACCCGGTCGAGATCGCCCTCCGCCAGTTCCAGCGCTTCGATCACCTCGCCGAAGGTCGTCGCCGGACCCTCGGCAATCGCGCGGATGTTCGCCCGCGCCCGCTCCAGCGCCTCATCGAAGGCAGGCCCGAAATCCTCGTCCCGGATGCGCGCGAACGGCGGCAGACCGAACGGGGCATCCCATTTTTCCAGAAGCACGTTCATGGCAAATCTCCCTTTGCCGAAAAGCTAGGCGCACCCGCCAGCAAGGTCCACCCACGCGCATTCGTTCCGGCGCAAATATCACCCCATCGGCGTCCGAGGAGGAGGGCGAAAGCCCCGACGACGAGACGACGACGAGACGACGACGAGACTGGGACTTGCGCGCCAGCGCTCCGCTCAGAAACTGTCCCGCCCGCGCGACCGCATCCGGGCCTCGAACCGCCGCAGGACCAGGCTCAGCCCGATGGTCATCACCAGATACAGGAAAGCCGCCACGTTGTAGGTTTCGAAATAGCGGAAGTTCCCCGCCGCCGTGACCTTGGCCAGTTGCGCCACGTCCGAAATGCCCAGCACCGCGACCAGGCTACTGTCTTTCACCATTGCCACAAAATCATTGCCCAGTGGTGGCAGGATCAGCCGGAAGGCTTGAGGAAATCGAACATGGCGGAACCTTTGCCAGCCGTTCAGCCCCAGCGCCTGCGCCGCCTCGATCTGCCCCTTGTCCACGGCCTGCAGACCCGCGCGAAAGATCTCGGCCAGGAAGGCCGAATAGGCCAGCATCAGGGCCAGGATCGCCCGCCACAGCAGGGGGACGTCGCGGGTCCGCATCACCTCGTCGCCCGCCAGCGCGTTCACCCCCGCGACCACGCCCGGCACCAGCACGAAGGCGACGTACAGCAGCAGGACGATGATCGGCACGCCCCGCATCACCTCGATGTAGAACCGTGCCACCTGCCGCAGGACCAGGAACCGCGACAGGCCCATCGTCGCCAGGCCCAGGCCGATCGCACAGGCCCCCAGATAGGCCACCACCGCCACGGTCAGCGTGATCACCAGCCCCTTGGACAGCACCCGCAGGGCCGAGGCATAGACCTCGTCCGCCAGCATCTCGTACAAGAGCCAAAGGCCGGTGACCGCCAGGATCACCAGCCACCAGGGGAAGTCCTTGTCGGGATCGGCGTTCGGCGCCATGCGGTTGCCCCCGGTCCATCACGAGCGGGGGCCGCCCTTCATTCGCCCATCTTGTACTCGACGAACCACCTCTGGTTCAGCGCATCCAGCGTCCCGTCCGCCTTCATCGACGCAATCGCCGCGTTGATCGGGGCGACAAGGTCCGACCCTTTCGGGAAGATGAACCCGAAATCTTCCGAGGCCAGCGGCTCGCCGATGATCTTCAGCCCGCCGTTCGACGCCTGCACATAGCCGTTCGCCGCCGTCGAATCCGACAGGGTCAGGTCCACATCGCCCGCCTTCAGCGCCTCAAGCCCGGCCCCGAAGGTCTCGAACTTGATCACGCGCGGGTTTTCCTCGTTGCCGTCCAGGATGTTGTAGATCGCCGCATAGAAGGGCGAGGTCCCGGGCTGGGCCGAGACCAGCAGCTCGGGGATCGCGGCAAACGAGGCCGCATCCGTGAACCGCTCCTCGTCGCCGCGCACGATCATCAGCATTTCGGACCGCATGTAGGGCTCGCTGAAATCGACCTTCTCCTTGCGCTCGTCCTTGATGGTGATGCCGGTCATGCCAAGGTCGAACTGGCCTTCCGACACGGCGGGAATCATCGCGTCCCAGCTGGTGTTCTCATACGTCACCGTGAAGTTCAGCCGCTTGGCGATCTCGGCCATCGCGTCATATTCCCAGCCCACGGCCGCGCCGGACTTGTCCAGGAACTGCAGCGGCGGATAGGCGTTTTCGGTCACGACGACGACCTCCCTGCCGCCAAGGTCCGGCAGGTCCTGCGCCAGCGCGGGCTGGGCGACAAGCGAAAGCCCCAGAAGGGCTGCAGCAGTCAGTTTCATCGGTCAGGCTCCCGGTTGGTTTCTTGCGATGGCAGACTATGCCCACGGGCCGATGTCTGTGCAAGGCGTCGCGCAGGTGACTGCAGGCCGGTCAGGCAGGATGCCCCGCGATTGCCGGGCACAGGTCATCCTGCGCCGCGACCGGACTGCCGCCCGACCCCCGATCACCGGCTTGGATCGACGTTTGCCCTACCCTAACATTTCCCCAACGCCCACGATCAAGCCTATGATATTTAATGATTATCATGTCTTGTCACTTGTGGACACGGTGTCGTGCCGCCCCCCGCAGACTTCGCAATCGGCCCGTTGCTTCACCCCGATCACCCGGGTCTCCATATGCAGCGCATCGTGGATCATCAGCCGCCCTGCCAGCCCTTCGCCGGCCCCGGTGATCCACTTCACCGCCTCCATCGCCATCACTGCGCCGATCACCCCCGGCAAGGGGGCCGCCACCCCCGCCTCGGCGCAGGTCGGCACCAGGCCTGGCGCAGGTTTCACCGGAAAGACGCAGGCATAGCACGGCCCCCCCTTCGCCGGATCGAACAGGCTGACCTGTCCCTCCCACTGCGTGATCGCGCCGCTGATCAACGGCACTCCCGCCGCCACGCAGGCCCGGTTCACCAGGTAGCGCGTGTCAAAATCGTCGGTTCCGTCCAGGACCAGATCGTACTCCTTCACCAGATCGACCGCGATCTCCTCGGTCAGCCGCCGATGATAGGGCCGCACCTCGATGAACGGGTTCAAGGCCCGCATCGCGACCTCGGCCGAGAACACCTTCGGCATCCCGATCCGCCCGTCGGTGTGGATCACCTGCCGCTGCAGGTTCGAGCCCTCGACGACGTCATCGTCGATGACCCCGATCACCCCCACCCCCGCCGCCGCCAGATACAAAAGGACCGGAGACCCCAGCCCCCCCGCCCCCACGACCAGCACGCGCGCGGCCTTCAGACGCTTCTGCCCCGGCCCTCCGATCTCGCGCAGGATGATGTGGCGGGCATAGCGGTCCAGCTCTGCCTCGCGGAACGTCCCCGAGGGCGGCACGGCCACCGGCCCCGGGGCCTTTCGCCGGTGCACGGCCCGCAGGACCTCGCGGTAGCCCAGCACCCCCACCCCCAGAAGACCGAACACCGCCCAGCCCTGGAAGTCGCCCCCCACCACGCGCGCGAACGGATGCTCCATCTGGCTCGGCAGGTGGACGACCATCAGGAAGCCCCACCAGATCGCCGCCAGCACCAGCCAGCGCGCGCCCCAGCCGCGCCAGCGGCCCAGAGTCCAAAGTCCGACAAACCCCAGCACTCCGATCATGACCGCAGCCCGGTCGACCCGAACCCGCCCGTCCCCCGCGCAGTTTCGTCCAGCGCGTCCACGACCGCAAAATCCACCTGCACCACAGGGGCCACCACCACCTGCGCCACCCGGTCACCATGCCGCACGGTGTAAGGCTCGGTCCCCAGGTTGATCAGCGACACCCCCAGCGGCCCGCGATAATCGCTGTCGATCGTGCCAGGAGTATTGGGCAGCGTGATCCCATGCCTCGATGCCAGGCCCGAACGCGGCCGCACCTGCATCTCGTAGCCCTCCGGGATCGCCACGCGGATGCCGGTCGGGCAGATCGCCCGTCCCATCGGCGCCAAGGTCAGGCCCGCCTCGCGCTGGCCTTCAGGAAAGTTCGCGCACAGATCCGCCCCGGCCGCCCCCGCCGTCTGATAGACGGGCAGGGACAGGCTTCGATCGGCCCAATCCTCCCACAGCACCTGCACAACCGGTCCCATCGCCCCGCCTTTCATACTGGCCCAAATATCCCCGCCGGAGGCTCCGACACCGCCCCTAGCGCAGTGCTTCGGCAATCCGCGCCGCCAGCTGCCGCGCGACCTCGTCCTTGCCCATCCGAGGCCAGACCTCGGCCCCGGCGTCCGAGATCAGCGTGACCGCATTCTCGGCGCCGCCCATGATCCCGGTCCCCGGAGACACATCATTCGCCACGATCCAGTCGCAGCCCTTGCGCGCCCGCTTGGCCGTGGCGTGGGCAACGACATCCGTCGTCTCGGCGGCAAAGCCCACCACCAGCCGGGGCCGCCTTGACCCTTGCGAGACCAGGGCCAGAATGTCCGGGTTCTCGGCGAACTCCAGTGCCGGGGCCTTCCCCGAGCGGTCCTTCTTCAGCTTCTGCCCGCTGACATTGGCGATCCGCCAGTCCGCCACCGCCGCCGCCATCACCGCCGCATCGGCAGGCAGCGCCGCCTCGACCGCCGCCGCCATCTCGGCCGCCGTCTCGACCCGAACCACCTGCACACCACCCGGAGGAGGCACCGCCGCAGGCCCGGTCACGAATGTCACCCGCGCGCCCAGATCGCGAAGTGCCGCACCCAGCGCCGCCCCCTGCGCCCCCGAGGACCGGTTGGCGATATAGCGCACCGGGTCAATGGCTTCATGTGTCGGACCAGAGGTCACGACCACATGCCGCCCGGCCAGAGGTCCGCCGCCAAGCGCCGCCCCGATCGCCTCAAGGATCGCCTGAACGATGGCCGCAGGTTCCGCCATCCGCCCCGGCCCATATTCGCCGCAGGCCATCTCGCCCTCGTCCGGGCCGACCATCAGCACCCCGTCCGCCCGCAAGACGCCAAGGTTCCGCTGCGTCGCCGGGTGCTGCCACATCCGCACGTTCATCGCCGGAGCGACCAGCACCCGCTTGTCCGTCGCCAGAAGCAGCGTCGAGGCCAGGTCATCCGCCCGCCCGCCCGCCATCTTTGCCAGCAGGTCCGCCGTCGCCGGGGCCACGACCAGCAGGTCGGCCGACCGCGACAGCTCGATATGCCCCATCTCGGCTTCCGAGGTCAGGTCGAACAGCGCCTCATGCACCTTGGACTTCGCCAGCGCGCCGACAGAAAGGGGCGTGACAAACTCGGACCCGGCGCGCGTCAGGACCGGCGTGACCGACCCACCCGCCTTCTGGATCAGCCGGACCAGCTCCAGCGCCTTGTAGGCCGCGATCCCGCCGCCGATGATCAGAAGTATGCGCTTGCCAGCCAGCATGATGCCCCTCGCCCAGTTGGCAGGACGTTAGGCGTGTCCTGCGGCAAACTCAATCGCCCGGCGACAGGGCGGGCCG
>PNNE01000081.1 GCA_013824055.1 Rhodobacter sp.
CGCAGCGCAAGCCGCCCGATCCATTAACCGCCTTTCAGCCCATTCCCGGCAGCCTTTCCCGCATCCCCTACGCCAGAAAGGCCCGCCCATGACCCAGCAGATGTTCGCCCTCTCCTTTGGCCTTGCCGTCCTGCTTTCCGCCAGCCAGATCGCCCACGGCGCCCCGCAATGCGACACCCGCAAGGCGGTGACAGCGCTGCTTGCCGACCGCTACGGCGAGACCCGGCGCGCGGTCGGGTTGGCAGGCCAGGCCGCCGTGATGGAGCTTTACGCCTCGGACGCCACCGGCACCTGGTCGATCACCATGACCCTTCCCGACGGGACGATGTGCCTGATGGCCTCAGGCTCGACCTACGAAGCCGTGACCGAGGACCTGCCCGCCAAGGGCAACCCGGCGTAAGGGCGGCAGCGCTTGCAGGCCCGGAACCCCGCCGCCTGACAGGCTTCGACCGACCCCCGGAACTCCACGTTCCGCCGCAACGGCGTCCGCGCCGGGCAGGTCATGCGGCAGAAGATCCCCGTCGTCCTGACGCAGACGAAAACCCCGGCGAACCTGCCGTCCCGCGCGGCAAGCGAGGCGTAAAGCGTGTCGGCATCGGGCAACATCGGCGCATCCTCCGGGTCATCGCGGTGCCGCCGCCACGGGCGCTTCCCTCCCCCCGCCGTGGGGGAGGGAGAGGGTGGGGGGGCCGCCGGCCATCCTTGCACAAGGACGACGGCAAATCACGCAGCCCCGGCGCGTTCCCGCAGGATCCGGGTCAGATCAGCCCCCGCGCCCCGTCCCAGATCAGCTTCAGCGAGATCAGCGCCAGTGCCCAGACCACCAGCCGGAAGAACAGCCTTTCCGGCATCAGCTGCACCAGTCGCACCCCGGCAAAGACCGCGATCACCGCCGGCAGCGCCAGCACGGCCGCCACCTTCAGGTTGCCCGCGTTCAGCTGCCCCAGCGCATGATAGGGGATCAGCTTCACCGCATTGATGATGGCGAAGGCGATGGTCGTCGTCCCCGCGAACACCGCCTTCGGCATCCCCAGCGGCAATGTGTAGACCTGATAGGGCGGCGCGCCCGCGTGGCTGACAAAGCTCGTGAACCCCGCCACCCCGCCCCAGAACAGACCGGGAGCCACCTCGGCCCGTTTCGGCTCCGCCACCACCGGCTTGCGCAACAGGATGTTCAGCGCGAAGGCCAGCCCGATCAGGCCCACCAGCAGCGTCACCGCCGCCTCGGGCACGATGGTCGCCGTCGCCCAGCCGATGGCGATCCCGACCACCGCCCCCGGCACCACGATGGCCAGCACCCGCCCATCCCAGGCGTGGCGGTAGGCGTACAGCCCGAAGATGTCCGAGACGACATAGACCGGCAGCAGCAGTCCCGCCGCGACAACCGGGTTGATCACCAGCGCCAGCACCGGCACCCCCAGCATCCCCACCACCGGGACGCCGCCCTTGCTCATCCCCACCAGCGCCGCCGCCACCAGGGCCGCCACCCAGAATCCGATCTCTTCCATCGCGTCCTCCGCCTGGCGTTACCGCTAACCCCTTCTCCCCCGCCCCGAAAGCCGGATTTTTTCGCATACAATGGTATACCAAACCTGTCCCAAGGCTGGACAGACGGCCGATTAGCGGCTACCCCTCCCCCCGATTCATCCCAACAGGAGGCTCTCATGGCCAGACCCAAGATCGCCCTCATCGGCGCCGGTCAGATCGGCGGCACGCTTGCGCACCTGCTCGCGCTGAAGGAACTGGGCGACGTCGTCCTGTTCGACATCGCCGAGGGCACGCCGCAAGGCAAGGCGCTGGACCTGGCGCAATCCGGCCCGGTCGAAGGCTTCGATGCTTCCCTCACCGGCACCAACACCTATGCCGACCTCAAGGGCGCCGATGTCTGCATCGTGACTGCCGGGGTGCCCCGCAAGCCCGGCATGTCGCGGGACGATCTTCTGGGCATCAACCTCAAGGTGATGAAGGCGGTGGGCGAAGGCATCAAGGCCAACTGCCCGAACGCCTTCGTGATCTGCATCACCAACCCCCTGGACGCGATGGTCTGGGCGCTGCGTGAATTCTCGGGCCTGCCGCACAACAAGGTGATCGGCATGGCCGGTGTCCTTGACGCCGCCCGCTTCCGCCACTTCCTGAGCGTGGAATTCAACGTCTCGATGAAGGACGTCACCGCCTTCGTCCTGGGCGGCCACGGCGACACGATGGTTCCTTCGGTCCGCTACTCCACCGTCGGCGGCATCCCGCTGCCCGACCTGGTGGCGATGGGCTGGACCACGCAGGAAAAACTTGACGCCATCGTCCAGCGCACCCGCGATGGCGGGGCCGAGATCGTCGGCCTGCTGAAGACCGGCTCTGCCTTCTACGCCCCCGCCGCCAGCGCGGTGGAAATGGCCGAGGCCTACCTCAAGGATCAAAAGCGCCTGCTGCCCTGCGCCGCCCACGTCAAGGGCGCCTACGGGCTTGACGGCATGTATGTCGGCGTGCCCGTCATCATCGGCGCCGGCGGGGTCGAGCGGGTCGTCGAAGTGAAACTCGACGCCACCGAAAAGGCCATGTTCGACAAGTCCGTCGACGCCGTGAAGGGCCTTGTCGCCGCCTGCAAGGGCATCGACGCCTCGCTCGCCTGACCCTCTCTGGTGCGACATACCTGACCTTGAATGCGCGGCCCCGGCTGCGCATTCTGCATTTCAGTCCCAGTGAAAGGCCATTGCCAATGAAAGCCGCTCTCGTCGCCCTGATGGTCCTCGCCACCCCGGCCGCCGCCCAGACCCTCAGCCAGGAGATCGGCACCAACGGCATCGCCCCCACTCTTGCCCGACTCAAGGCCCAGCCCGAACCGGCGCTGGAGGATATCTTCGCCATCGGCGGGCTGCACTTCCTCGGGGCCGTCGAACGCGCCCTGCAACTGCAATGGCGCACCGGGGCGGATCAGGTCGCTGGCAACGCGGGCGACACGCTGGGCCTGCCGTTCCTGCGCCTGCCCGTGCCACCGAACCCCGCCCCCGAGCCCTTCCAGGGCGCGCTCATCACCCAGTTGTTCAGCGACATCGACGCCGACATGGCCGCCGCCCGCACCGCCCTTGCCATCCTGCCCGAGGGTGAGGAGTTCGGGGTCGAACTCAGCTTCTCCGACCTCTGGTTCGACATCAACCTGAACGGCACCCGCGAGCCCGAGGAAGGCGCGCTGACCATCCTTGGCCCCCAGCTTCTGGGCTGGCAATGGCAGACCCCAGACCCCGCCGCCCCGCCGCTGACCATCCGCTTCGACGCCGCCGATGCCGCCTGGCTGACCGCCTATACCCATGTCATGTCCGGCGTGGCGAACACCATCCTCGCCTACGATCCCGCAGCCAGCATCGACCGCGTCATCGCCGCCCGCGCCGCGCTGAAGGTGGCGCAGCCCTCGCCGGACGACTTCAACTTCGACGCCTCCTTCGGTCAGTTCCTCGACGCCTTTGCCATGCTGGAAGGTGCCGTGAACCAGCAACCCGACGCCGCCCGCGCCAAGGCCGCGAAGGACCATTTCCTGGCGATGATCACCGAGAACCGCCGCTTCTGGACCCTTGTCGCGCTGGAGGCAGACAACGACCGCGAATGGGTGCCGAACGATGCCCAGACCTCCGCCCTCGGCTTCAGCCTGCCTCCCGGCACCGGCGACACCTGGCTTGCCGTCCTGGCCGATGGCGAGGCGCTGCTGCAAGGCCGCGTCCTGATCCCCTATTGGCGCGGCCCCGATGGCCAGGGCATCAACCTTGGCCGCATGTTCGACGCCCCCGCCCCGATCTCGATCACCGGCTGGGCCCAGGGCTGGGCCGCCGTCCCCTATCTGGACCAGGGCCCGGTCGTGAATTCAACCAGCCTGCGCCAGTTCGAAGCGCTGATGGGTGGCAATGCCGGGCTGATGATGGTGTTCCTGAACTGATCCTGGTCCGGGCGTAGGGTGGGCGATCCGCCCACCCCACCCCGCGGCCAGCCAGTGCCATCCGTCGCGCATCAAGACCGTCACCGCGACGTGCTTTGCAACGCAAGGCCCCCGCCTCCAGGACGCAGGTGGACGCGTTCACCCCCCCCGCGCGGCGTGAATGGCGCAAACACTTCCCGACCGACCACGCCCAACCCCTTGATAAGACGGGCAGCGCTTGTCATGCCCTGCGGGGACACCCCATTCCCCCTTGCCCCGCCCGCCCGAATCCGGCATCCCCATGCACCACATCCTGCCCCGGAGGCCCCCCGATGGACTACTCGAAATCCGGCAATCCCAAAGGTGCCCGCAGCACCCTGCGCGGTCCCGACCATGCCCAGAAGGGCGCGCCCAAATCTGTCAAGCCGCCGCGTGAGACGAAGGAACAGCTCCTCGCCCGCATGAAGGCCGCCGCCGCCGAGAAGACGGCCGCAAAGAAGGACGACCAGGCCTGACCCGGACCGCACCGACAAGACCGGCCTCCCCCTACCTCGCCCCCGGCTTTTATGACGACGCCATCGCCAGGGGCCGCCACCGCGACATCGTCGGCGGTCGCTGGGACGAGACGGGCCGCATCCAGATGCAGGCCCTGCTCGCCGCAGGCATGACCCCCGAGGACCACCTCCTCGACATCGGCTGCGGCGCGCTGCGCCTGGGCCACAAGGCAGTGCCCTTCCTTCGCCCCGGCCACTACTGGGGCACCGACGCCTCCCTCGCCCTGATGCGGCACGGCTGGCTGCACGAACTCCCCGACCCCGCCGCACTCCCCGAAGACCACCTGGTCGAGGACGCCGCCTTCGCCTTCCCCGGCGTGCCCGACAGCATCACCCTCGCGATCGCCTTCGGCGTCTTCACCCACCTGCCGCACGCCGACCTCGCCACGGCCCTGACAAACCTGCGCCGCTTTGCCAACCTCCGCGCCACCCTCTTCACCGTATTCCTCTCCGACCTCCCCGGCGCCACCAGACAACCCGACGGCGTCGTCACCCACCCCGACCGACCGCCCTACCACCTGCCCGAAGCCCGGGTCGCCCGAACCGTGGCCGACGCAGGCTTCACCCCCACCCGCCTGCCCACGCTCCTCCCCCGGGGCCAGGTGCTCTGGACCGCCACCTGAGGGCTTCCCCACCTTGCGCCCCCCTCCGCACGGCCGCACAGTCTCCTGACCCATAGGAGGCCCCCCATGCGCACCCTCGTCCTCGCCCTCATACTCGCCACCCCCGTCGCCGCCGAGACGATCTCCGAAGAAATCGCCCGCACCGGCCTCGCCGCGACCGAGGCCCGCCTCGCCGCCCTCGCCTCGCCCGGCAACGAAGACCTCTTCGCCCTCGCCGGCCTCCGCTTTCTCGGCGGGGTCGAGCAGGCGCTGCAACTGCGCTGGCAGACCGGCGTCAAGGCCGACTGGTCCGAGCTTCCCGTCCTCCGCCTTCCGATCCCGGAAAACCCCGACGCCATCCCGTTTCAGGCCGCTGACTTCCCCGCCCTTCTCCGCGACCTCGACGCCGACATGGACGCCTCCCGCAAGGCGCTTGCCCAACTCGGCGACAAGCCCTTCGCGCTGCCGATCCGCGTCGCCGACCTCTGGTTCGACATCAATGCGAACGGCGCGCGAGACCCGGGCGAAGACCTCTCCGACGTGACCGGCATGGCCCTTGGCGGCGGGCGCGGCATGGCCGTCGCGGTGGAAGACCCGGTCATCACCTTCGACGCCGCCGATGCCGCCTGGTTGTCGGCCTACACCCACTTCCTGTCGGGCTTCGCCGCCACCGCGCTGGCCTACGACCCGGAACCCGCGATCCAGCGCGTCCTCGACAGCTCCAGGGCGATCTACACGCTTTGGGGCGCCACCCCGCCCCATAATGCGATGGACATGATGTTCGGCCGCCAGGTCGACCGTGTCGCGATGGTCCTGCACGCCCTGTCCAACACCCCCGACAAGGCGCTGGCCCTGGACGCCCACACCCACTTCCTCTCGATGATCGAGGAGAACCGCCGCTTCTGGACCCTCGTCGCGCAGGAAACCGACAACTCCGGCGAATGGGTTCCGAATGACGCCCAGGCCTCGGGCCTTGGCCTGCGGATGCCCCCCGGCACCGGCGAACGCTGGCAGGCCGTCCTCGCCGACGCCGAAAAGCTGCTGAAGGGCGAGGTTCTGATCCCCCACTGGCGCTTCGGGGCCGAAGCCGGGATCAACCTGAAAAAGGCCTTCGAGAACCCGCCCGCCATCGACCTTGTCACCTTCATCCAGGGCGAGGGCCTGTTACCCTACGCCGAAAAGGGCCCGCAGATGTCGATGCAGTCCTGGCGCGACTTCGAGGCTTTCGTCCAGGGCGACGCGATGCTTTTCGCCG
>PNNE01000026.1 GCA_013824055.1 Rhodobacter sp.
CTTGTTCATCGCCGGCGCGCGTTTCGGGCGGTCCGAGAAGAACAACCGGGCGCGGGGGCCGCCCTGGATCCAGAGGTTGCGATACAGGGGATTGCGGGAGATGACGTAGTTGCCGCTGTCGAAATACTGGGCGATCTCGAAGGGGTTCTGCCCCTCGCGGTAGGGTTGTTCGTGCATCGCGCCCTTGGGATACATGTCCAGGATCATCGCGGCAAAGCTGGGGGCTTCGGCGCTGTCCAGCCAGTCGGTCAGGGCACGCAGGGGGCGGGTTTCGCAGAACGGGTAGACCAGGAATTCGTCCACGTCGACGGTAAGGCACCAGCGGCCATGCCCGTGACGGCGCAGCAGGTGCATCACCCAGTCCATGCCGAAGCGCGACTGCTTGTAGCCTGCGGTGGCCGACCAGACGGACACGTCGGGCTGGCTGGCCAGGTAGTCGCGGGTGCCGTCGTCCGAGCCATTGTCGACGATCAGGAAGTGGTGACGCCAAGGCGGCGGTAGTAGGTCAGGAAATACGGCAGCCGCATGCGTTCGTTGCGGACGGTCGAAAACAGCAGGATCGGCTGGGCGGGCAGGTCGGCGGTGCGGTCGGCGACGGGGGTCAGCTGGCGGCGGCGGCGGAAGGCGCGCACCAGCAGGTACTGCCGCCGGGTCCGAAGCCGCAGGATCGTCGTCAGGCCCATAGGCTCCCTCGCAGGCTGCGGTCTGTTTCTGTCATATCCAGCCGCCCCGCGACATCAGGCCCAAAGCCTCCATCTGTCGCCAGCCGGTGTAGCGGGTGGATGCCGGCGTATGCAACACCGGGTTGGCGGTCAGATGGTCGTAGTAGGCAGCATATTGGGCCGCGTTGCCGAAATGCTCGCCTCTGGCCTTCTCTTCGGCGGAACGCTCGGTGATGCCGGGAAGGAATTTCGTGTGCAGGATGATGCCCGAGGTCAACTCTCCACCGTCGGTGCAGTAGACCTGGTTCAGCCGTGGTGGCAGCAGCGTATGGGTGGAGTTCACATAGGCATAGCGCCAGTGCCAGCGGACGAGAGGGGTCTTGTTCAACGTCGGCGCGCGACGGGGGGTTTCGGCAAAGAAGGCCCGCGCCCGCGCCCCGCCCTGAATCCACTGGTTGCGCATCCGGGGCTGGACCTGGACCTGGTAGTTCCCGGCGTCGAACCAGGCAAGGTGGTCGGTCGGGTCGTCCTCTGGCCCAAGGTTTCCTTCCGACACCGGGCCTTCGGGATAGAGGTCCACCGTCAGCGCGCCAAAGCTGTCGCGGCCCTGGGTGTCCAGCCAGCCGGTCAGCGCCGGAATCGGGCGGGTCTGCCAGTAGGGGTAGATGAGCAGCTCGTCCGCATCCAGCGTCAGGCACCAGTGGCCCGAGCCGTGCCGCAGCATCAGCCAGGTCAGCCAGTCCATCCCGAAGCGCGAGGCCTTGTAGCTGGCGTCGGTGTACCAGAGCGAGACATCGGGCTGGGCGCGCAGCAGGTCGGCCGTGCCATCGCTGCTGGCATTGTCCACGGCCAGAAAGTGCCGCACGCCCAGCGCGCGGTGGTGGCGCAGGAAATGCGGCAGGCGGGCGGCCTCGTTCCGCGCGCACAGAAAGCACAGCACGTCGTCCGGCGCGACCTGCGCGGTGCGGTCCTGGAGGGCGCGAAGCTCGGCCCGCTTGCGCCACGCGCGCCACAGCAGAAGCTGGCGGCGCTTGCGCAGCTTCAGGGCCAGAAGTGCCCCGGCAAGCCCGGTCGGCGGCGGATCAAGCCTGCCGATCGGGCAGGCGTGCGGCAGGCCCCGGGGAAAGCTGACCGTCTCGGCCGGGCTGCCCAAGCCTATTGCGCGGCCTTCTGCATCGCGACCATTTCGTGCAGGAACCCGGCGAATTCCTCGCCGAATTCGGGGCGCGACAGGCCGAAGGCGACGGTCGCCTGCAAAAACCCGATCTTCGAGCCGCAGTCATAGCGCTGACCCCGGAAGCGCAGGCCGAAGACGCCGCCCTTTTTCCTGGTTTCCTGCGCGATGGCGTCGGTCAACTGGATTTCCCCGCCCGCGCCCTGCTTGATCTTGTTCAGGTTGGTCAGCACCTGCGGCGTCAGGATGTAGCGGCCGATCACCGCCAGATTGGACGGCGCATCCCCGGCCTTCGGCTTTTCGACCATGCCCTTGACCTTGACGATCTGGCCGTCATCCTCGCCGATGTCGAGGATCCCATAGCTGGACGTCCGCTTGGGCGCGACTTCCATCGCGGCGACCATGCAGCCGCCGGTTTCGGCATGCGCCTCGACCATCTGCTGCAGGCAGGGCTTTTCGGCGGCGATCACGTCATCGGGCAGCAGGACGGCGAAGGGCTCGTTTCCGATCAGGCGGCGGGCGCACCAGACGGCGTGGCCCAGGCCCATCGGCCGGTTCTGCCGGACATAGGCGATGGCGCCCGAATCCATGTTGGTGTCCTTCAGAACCTCCAGCAGGTCGGTCTTGTTCTTGCGGCGAAGTTCCGCTTCCAGTTCGGGGGCATGGTCGAAATAATCCTCAAGCGCCGATTTCCCGCGCGAGGTGACGAAGATGAATTCCTTGATCCCGGCGGCGCGGGCTTCGTCGATGGCATACTGGATCAGCGGCCGGTCGACGAGGGTCATGATCTCTTTCGGGATCGACTTGGTGGCGGGCAGGAAGCGCGTGCCCAGTCCCGCGACCGGAAAGACTGCCTTGGTGATTTTCTTCGGTTTCATGACTCGTCCTAACCCTGTCTGGTCGTGATCAATAGTTCGGGCGTAAAGATCTGCGCAGGCGATTCTGACCTTATCCGGGCAGCCCCGCGGCAATATTCGTAACCTGCCCCATGACGCCGGGTTTCGCATCAAAAAACGACGAAAAGACGACGTTCAGGTGGATCAAAGCGTTTTCAACCAAAGGTTGTCGCGGCAAGCATCCGTTCGATGATGGCAACGTCGGAGGGGTTGTTCAGTTCCCAGAATTGCCGACCGCGAGCCTCGACCTGAACGCAAAGGACGGCGTGGCCGTTTTCCAGGAAGCGCAGCTGCTCCAGGCCTTCCAGCTGCTCCAGCGTGCCCAGGGGCCAGGAGGGATAGGCGGCCAGCGCGGCGGGTCGGTAGGCGTAGACGCCGACATGGTGGAAGACCGGCGTCGGGGCCTCGGGCGCGTAGGGAGTCGAGGTGAAGGGGATGACCTCCTTGGAGAAGTAAAGCCCGTGGCATCTGGTGTCGAAGACCGCCGTGGTGCCGCCGACCCGGCCGGCCTTGCGGTCGGCCAGCAGGCTGGCCAGCGCCTGCCCGTCGCAGCGCAGGACGGGGGTGGCGATCTGTGCCCCGGCGTCGGCTTGCAGGCCCGCGATCAGGTCCTCGACAAACCAGGGCGGCGTCAGGGGCGCGTCGCCTTGCAGGTTCACGATGATGTCGAAGCCGGGAAGCCTGGCCGCCACTTCGGCGCAGCGTTCGGTGCCGTTGCGCGCGTCCTGCGAGGTCATCACGACCTCGGCCCCGAAGGCGCTGGCGTGGTCGGCGATTCGGTCGTCATCGGTCGCGACGACGACACGGTCGGCGCCGCGCACGGCCATCGCGGCCTCCCAGCTGCGGCGGATCAGGGTCTTGGTGCCGTCGGGCCCGGTCAGGTTGACCAGCGGCTTGCCGGGGTAGCGGGTGCTGGCATGGCGGGCGGGAATGGCGATCAGGGTGGTCATTTCAGCACCACTCCCGGCGCATGGGCGATGAAGAACGGGTTGTCCCAGCCGGGCTTGCCGTAGGTGAGCGGCTGGTGGGTGTCGAACCTCACGACATGGCCCCCGGCCCCGCGCAGCACAGCGTCCCCCGCGGCGGTGTCCCACTCCATCGTGCGGCCAAGGCGCGGGTAAAGGTCGGCCTCGCCCGTGGCCACAAGGCAGAACTTCAGGCTGGAGCCGGCCGAGGTCATGTCGCGGACGGCGTAACGCGCGATGTAATCGTCGGTCGCCTGGTCGCGGTGGGACTTGGAGGCGACGACCATCAGCGCGGCGTTGTCGGGGGCAGAGACCCTCAGCGGCGCAACCGGGCCGGGTTCGGGGCCGAACGGGCCGGTTTCCTCGACCGCGGTGCCGTCGGCCAGAGTGTAGAACAGCCGGCCCTTGGCGGGGGCGTAGACGACGCCAAGGGTGGGGATGCCGTCCTGCACGTAAGCGATGTTGACGGTGAAATCGCCGCGGCGCTGGACGAACTCCTTGGTGCCGTCGAGGGGGTCGACGATGAAGAAGGTGCTGGCCGTCTGGGCGTGGGAGGCGGCCTGTTCCTCGGTGATCAGCGGCACCTCGGGGAAGGCAGCGCGCAGACCGGCCGAGATCACGGCATCGGCGGCCTCGTCGGCCTCGGTGACCGGCGAGGCGTCACCCTTGGCGCGGACCTCGAAGTCGGGGCCGTGGTAGACGTGAAGGATGCGCTCTCCCGCTTCCAGCGCCAGTTGGCGGAAAAGCGGCACTGCCCGGGTAAAATCCATCACGTCTCCTGCGGCGATTGATCATCGGTTTCGCGGCCCTTATCCTTCGGCGTCAACGGAACGGCAAGATTTCCTGATGCAGGATGCCGCCGGAAGGAGTTTGGCCCGCATGTTCCGACACAAGCCGCAACAGCGTTCATGGATCGGCCTGGGGTTCGAAACCCTGGAGCTGATCTATCATGTGGGCGTGCGGAACCTGCGCAAGACGCACAACAACGCGGTGCTCGGCCTGCTGATGTCGATCGTGCAGTCGTTGCTGCTGCTCTTGATCATGTACTTCATGATGAGCCTGTTCGGCATGCGCCGGATCGCGGTGCGCGGCGACTTCATGCTTTATGTGATGTCGGGCGTCTTCATGTTCATGACGCACATCAAGGCCATCAGCGCGGTAGCGGGCGCGGACGGGCCAACCTCGCAGATGATGATGCACGCGCCGATGAACCCGATCATCTCGATCATGGGGGCGGCGCTGGGGTCGCTTTACCAGCAGACGCTGTCCGCGGGGGTGATCCTGTTCGTCTACCACGC
Source organism: Rhodobacter sp. (assembly GCA_013824055.1). GTDB lineage: Bacteria > Pseudomonadota > Alphaproteobacteria > Rhodobacterales > Rhodobacteraceae > Tabrizicola. The sequence continues at coordinate 4,996 of PNNE01000026.1, forward strand.
CCTGTGGAACCCGATCACCATCGACCAGCCGGTCGGAATGCTGGGGATGTTCCTGTTGTCCTGGTTCGCCGGGATCGGGATCGGGATGGTGTTTTTGTCGGCGAAGCCCTGGCAGCCCGAAGCGGTGGGGATCATCGTCACGCTTTACACGCGGGCGAACGTGATCGCTTCGGGCAAGATGGTGCTGGCCAACAATCTGAATACGAACCGCCGCAACTGGTTCGACTGGAACCCGCTGTTTCACACCATCGACCAGGCGCGGGGGTTCATCTTCCTGAACTACACCCCGCGCTATACCGATTATCACTATGCGATCTATTATGCGCTGGTCTGCATGATGATCGGCCTGATGGCAGAATTCTTCACCCGGCAGCATGCCTCAGCCAGTTGGAACAAGCGGCGATGATCCGGTTTCTCTTCCTGTTCCTGTTCCTGGCGCTCCCCCTCAAGGCCGAGGAGTTCCCCGCCCTCTACGCCGTCACCGGGGTCGCCGACGACGATGTGCTGAACATTCGCGCCCGACCCGATGCCGGCTCTGCCGTCATCGGCAGCCTTGACCCCGACGCGACGGGGGTGGAGGTGATTGCAACCTCGGGCAACTGGGCGCTGGTCAACGACGGCGAAGTGTCGGGCTATGCCTCGCTGCGCTATCTTGCGCGGGAGCCCGGACCGGCATGGGGCGCCTTGCAGACCCAGCTGACCTGCATCGGGACGGAGCCCTTCTGGTCGCTGAAGGTCGACCCGCAGCGCGGCACGACAGATTTCCTGACGCCGGAAGACCAGGTGGCTGACCCCGAACCGATCTCCGGCCTCTGGCCCGCCGGGCCCTGGGCGAAATCGGCGGCCGTCGGCCTGTCGGATGGCATCGCCGTGCTTGTCGGGACCAGCTGTTCCGACGGCATGTCGGATCGCAGTTACGGGATCGCCGTCGACATCTTCCGCACCGGACCGGCGGGCGAGGGTCGGCTGTCGGGCTGCTGTCGCCTGGCCCGGCCCTGAGGTCGCGCCAGGGTGCCCGGATTTTCCGCATCACCGCCGAAGATTCACGGCTCGGCCCGCGCGGCAAGAGTTGCAGGCCCGAAACCGCCTGCCTATATACGCCTCACACGGGTGTCAGGACGCCAGACCTGACCCCCATCCAGGGCGGGGATGCCTGCTTGCAAGGGTCCTTGCCGGAACATCGCCTGAAGTAAAGGGATACACACATGGCTAAAGTCATCGGTATTGACCTCGGGACCACGAACTCCTGCGTTGCCATCATGGAC
>PNNE01000357.1 GCA_013824055.1 Rhodobacter sp.
GCCTTCGGAGGGCAACGCTCTATCCAGCTGAGCTATGGGTGCCTGCGCCTGTCCTTAGCGGAACAAGCCAGGGGTTTCAATGGCAAATGGCGCGCAGGTCGCAAGGGCATCTCTGACTGGGGCAAACGTAAATCGGCACCTGTGTGGGCAAAAAAATGTCAAAATTGCCCACTATCGCTAAGGTTGTATTCAGTCTTCTGCCAGAGGCCCGCCGTGCGCAGCAAAGCCCATGTCCACACCGCCCGCAAGTCGTCCCTCCTTGTGTCCTTGTCGAGCCTTGCCCTGCTTGCGGCCTGCGGCGGTGGAGAGGAGGAAGGGTTCAATCTCGCGGATTACCTCTCTTCCTTTGCGCCACCTGCGCCGGTGTCGATGTCTGTCCTGATACCGGGACTGGATTTCTCACCCACCATCATGGCGGATACCGCCGATCTGCTGGCGACGACGAGATACCTGAATACCAACGTGACAATCGAGTGGCTGCAGCAGAACTTTGATGCCGACATACCGGACGTGGCGACCCAAGACCCCATTCGGACATCTGGTGCGGCCTTTGCCCATGCGGCAAACCTTTCGGGAGCGGGGCAACATATCGCGATTTCCGATACGCATATTTCCCAGTCGCACGAAGCGATCAGCGGACGCGTCCACATGCAGTCGAACGGAGATCCGCTGGATCCGCAGGGGGTCCCGAACGAGCACGGAACGGCAGTTGCGTCCGTCGCTGCTGGAAACTCTTCCAACTTTGTCGGCATCGCACCTGACGCGAGAATTCTGTTTGGAACCTGGGGCGATCAGCACCTCGCAAACCTGGGGCGATATGCGCAAGCCAACGGCGCTGTGGCCTGGAACAACTCGTGGGGTTATGTGGGACTTGGACCGGATCAGGCTGGCTTCGACGCCGCTTTCAACAACGGCTCGCAGCAAAGCGCAGATTATCTGGCCTCGCTGGACGAGTATGCTTCGGGAGGGGTCGTCGTCTTTTCGGTGTCGAACGACACCCTCCGGAACGCCACTCTGATGGATGCCCTGCCATATCTCCGGCCGTCTCTTGAGGCCGGATGGATCGCAACAGCCAACGGAGTCCCCACCTTCACGGACGGAAGCATCACCGACGTCCATCTTTTGTCGAATTCCTGCTGGCAGGCGGCGCGCTGGTGTTTGGTCGCGGATGGCACGTGGTTTGCGGCCACCGGCGGCGAGTCTGACTACGCTCCAGTGACAGGGTCGTCGTTTGCTGCTCCCCAAGTTTCGGGCGCTCTGGCACTCCTTAAACAGGCATTCCCGACGCTTTCCCCGCATGATCTGCGGGTTCGGCTTCTGGCCTCGGCCGAGGATGATTTTTTCACTGTCGACGATACCGTCGAACTCGCAGACGGGTTTGCCAAAGGCTACTCGGTCATTTACGGCCACGGGTTCCTGGACATAGAAGCTGCGCTCCGGCCAATAGGCCGTACCGTCATGTCGCTGTCGGAAGGCGGAACCATCTCGATGGACACGCCGGTTCTGCGCACCGGGTCGGCGTTCGGAAACGCCTTGGAGACTGGCCTTTCGGGCACCGATGTGGCTGTCCAGGACGCGCTTTCTGCTGGGTTCTCGATGTCGGCCGATGCCCTCACCGCGGGCGCCTTGCCTCGTCCGCAGGCTGGCAAGTTGCTTGCAAAGAGCCTCCGCGGCAATCTGTCAGCGGAACGGCAAGGCAATCCGACGGCCCTGTCCGATCCCTTCGCGGCATTCACCGGCCCGGTTCTTGCCATGACGGCGAACGACGGAGACACGGCGGCTGCCGTGCTGCTTTCCGACGGTTCAGGCGGGAGCGCAGGCCTCACTGTCAGCCAGGCCCTGACCGACGGAGCGATGCGCGTGGATCTTGGAGTCAAGATTGCGCGCGACGGCGGCCAACTCACCAGTCTTGATCGGGATCATGCAGCGCTGATGACTTCGGTGACCCTTGGGCTGACACATTCCTTTGAAAACAGTGCATTCGTGGCGATGTCCGGCGAAGTTGGCGTGACCGACCTGGGCGGAGCGACTGCATTCGGCGAGACTGGTTCAGCGCGCTTTGACGCCTTGAAGCTGTCTTTCGGTCGCAGCGGCTTTCTTGCCAAGGGAGACCGGATTTCGGTCGGGATCGGCCTGCCCGTTGCCATCGCCTCGGGCGAGACGGTCCTGAATCTTCCGGTAGTCCGTGAAGGTGCTTCGGCGTTTGACCGCGTTGCGCTGGACCTGGCACCGGAAGAACGACAGATCGACCTGGATCTTGTCTATCAGGCAGAACTCACCGACGGGCTGGAGATGAAGCTGTCACTGATCCAGTCTGACAACTTCGGCAACCGTGCAGGAGAAAGGGACACCAGCGGCGCCTTGGCGTGGGTCTTCAGGTTCTGACGACAGCGGACGGCGGGGTCTTCGGGCCCTGCCATCAGGCGAAAAGGTCGTGTGCGAGGTCCAGGGCGCTGATCAGGGCATCGACTTCCGCCAGGGTGTTGTAAAGCCCGAACGAGGCGCGGCACGAGGCGGTGATGCCCAGATGCTGCATCAGCGGCATGGCGCAGTGCGTCCCGGCGCGGACGGCGATGCCGCGCTTGTCCAGGATGGTCGAGATGTCATGCGCATGGGCAGCACCGTCCAGCGTGAAGGAGAAGATCGCCCCCTTCCCCGCCGAAGTGCCCTGCACATGCAGCCAGTTCAGGCCGTCGAGGCGGTCGCGGGCATAGTCGCGCAGGGTCCGCTCATGGGCGGCCACATTGGCCATGCCAAGGCCCATCATGTAGTCCAGCGCCACGCCCAGGCCGATCTGCTGGACGATGCCGGGGGTCCCGGCCTCGAACTTCATCGGGGGATCGTTCCAGGTGACGGTGTCGCGGGTGACCTCGCGGATCATGTCGCCGCCGCCAAGGAAGGGGCGCATCTCGGCCTGACGCTCGGCCTTGATCCAGATGCCGCCCGACCCCGAAGGCCCGTAAAGCTTGTGTCCGGTGATGGCGTAGAAGTCGCAGCCAAGCGCCTGGACATCGACGGCCATGTGGACGGCGGCCTGGGAGCCGTCGACGAGGACCGGCACGCCCTTTTCCTGCGCCCCCCGGCAGATCGCGGCCACATCGACCACGGTGCCAAGGACGTTGGACATATGCGTCACTGCGACCAGCCGGGTCTTCGGCCCGATCGCGTCGAGCATCGCCTGCGGGTCGAGATCGCCGTTCGCGTCCACATCGACCCATTTCAGCACCACCCCCTGCCGTTCGCGCAGGAAGTGCCAGGGAACGATGTTCGCGTGATGCTCCATGATCGACAGGACGATCTCGTCGCCCGGCTGCAAGCGCGGCGCCGCCCAGCCGTAGGAGACCAGGTTGATCGCCTCGGTCGTGCCGGTGGTGAAGACGATCTCGGACTCCGAGCCGGCATTCAGGAAACGCGCGATGATCCCGCGGGTGGATTCGTACTTTTCGGTCGCAAGGTTCGACAGGGTGTGCAGGCCCCGGTGGACATTGGCATATTCCTCGGAATAGGCCCGCGTCATCGCGTCGATCACCACCTGCGGCTTTTGCGCCGAGGCGCCGTTGTCGAGGTAGACCAGCGGCTTGCCGTTCACCTGCCGCGACAGGATCGGAAAGTCGGCGCGAACCTTGTGGACGTCATACATTCGGCATCAGGGCCTCCGGCCCGAGGAAGAGGATCAGCACCATCGCCAGGAGGAAGCCCGCGGCCAGGGCAGTCAGCACCATGACCAGAAAGACCATCCCGCGCGACACGAAGCCGTGCAGTTCGGCGATGAACACGGTCAGAAGCCAGAGATAGAACCCGAAGCTGACAAGGCCAATCAACCCGGCAATGTTCGGCGACAGGGGCAGGACGACCATCTGCAGGACCTGAAAGCCCAGCATCACAAGCTGCAACCACACGACGAAAAGCAACGCGTCGGCAAAGCGCCCGTGCCCCCCGAAGGCCCGGCCGACCCGGTGGACCAGGAAGACCGTGACGGCCAGGAACAGCCATTGGAAGACCGCCGCCCGGATCGGACTTGCCAGCATGAGCGCGCTGAACGGATCAAGGCTTTCCCGCCCGCCGCCCTGCAGGCTGGCAAGCAGCGCCGACAGGATCGCGACCAGAAGCAGGCCCGCGCTTCGCGCCTTCAGCGGCACGCCTTCGGCCAGCAGCGCCTGCGCCGCCCGTTGCGGATCCTGCAGCGTCAGCCGCGCCAGATCGGCCAGTCTTGTACCCAAAGTCATCCGCGTTCCGCCTCGTGCAAAAGTGTCACCCAGAGCCACAGGAAGGCCAGGCCCCCCACCCAGGTCACCGCCGTCAGCGCCGAACCGGGTCCGATCATTCCCGCGACCAGTCCCTGCAGCAAGAGGACCGGCCCCGTCGCCGCCAGCGCCCAGAAGAGGGCGACGCGGGCACTGTACCACGACCCCTGCCCGCCAAGGGCCCGCGCGACCAGATGCGACAGGGCGGCAATGCCATAGGCAAGCGGAACCAGGATCAGCACACCATAAGCCACCGCAAGGATGCGCGGCAGGGCCGAAGGCTCACCGGCCAGGTAGGCTTCGCGCGCGGCGATGGGCCACTGGCCGACGAAAGCCAGGATCAGGAAGACCAGCAGCAGCGTGAAGGCAAAGGCCTCGGACCGCCCGCGCGCCAGGTGCTGCCGCAGCACCTGGCGCGGGCGGCGCCAGGTGGCGACCAGGTCCGTTGAAACTGTCATCCCGCCACCCTATCCGTTCGAGCCGTGCCGGGCGAGCCAGCGCTCCAGCCGGCCGCGGATGTCCTCGGCGATGGCTTCGTCGGCGATCTCCTGGATGGCTTCCGCCAGGAAGGCCAGGACCAGCAGCGCCTGCGCCCGGCGCCGGGGAATCCCCCGCGATTGCAGGTAGAACAGCGCCACCTCGTCGATGGCACCCGAGGTCGAGCCGTGGCTGCACTTCACGTCGTCGGCGTAGATTTCCAGCTCGGGCTTGGCCAGGAACTGGCTGTCCTCGTCCAAGAGCAGCGACTGGCTGATCTGGTAGCCGTCGGTCTTCTGCGCGCCGGGTTTCACCAGGATCTTGCCCTGGAACACACCCACCGCCCCGTTCATCAGCACCTTCTTGAACACCTGACGGCTTTCGCAAGCCACGGCGGCATGGGTGACGAAGACCGTGTCGTCGTGGTGGAAATCGCCGTCCCCGACCGTCGCACCGGCCAGATGCGCGCGACCCTCGGCGCCGGCCAGTTCGACCACCGCCTCGTTGCGCGTCAGCCGGCCGTTTGCCGTCAGCGTGAAGGACCGCATCTCGGCCTTCGCGCCGATGCGGGCGAAGAGATGCGTCATGGCGCGGCGCTGGTGGTCGCGGCCTTGCAGCCGGATGTGGTGGAACTGCGCCCCGTCGGCGATGTCGACTTCCAGCACCATCGACAGGCGGGCGGCGGCCGGGCCGTCTTCCAGAAGGGTCAGGCTGGCACCCGGATCAAGCTTGACGCAATGGTGAAGGATCGCGTCGGATGTCTGTGATTGATGGACATAAACCAGAGAGATCGGTCTTGTGGCCCTGCCGGTGACATGGATCAGGACGCCGTCGGTCGCAAAGGCCGAGTTCAGCGCGGCGAAAGGCCGGGGGACCGGGCTCTGGCCCCGCGTCTCAAGCTGGCCGTAAAGGCCCTGCGCCCAGTGGATGTCCTTGTCGCCCGCCTGAGCCAGCCGCTCGATCGTGACGCCGGACAGGGTCAGGTCATCCGAGGCGGCCGCATCGAAGACGCCGTCGACGAACACAAGCTTCAGCCGGTCCATGCCGTCGAAGGGCTCTGCCTCGTCCCCCGCGCTGAACCGGACGGCGGCAGGGGCTTCGGGGGCATTCAGGCTGGCCGGGTCGGTGTAGCGCCAGTATTCGTCGCGCCGGGCGGGCAGTCCCATCGCGGTCAGCCGCGCCAGAGCCTCGCTGCGCACAGCCGCCAGCCAGCCCCGGTCCGCAGGCAGCGCCAGTGTCGCCAGCCGGGCGGTGAGCGCGTCTTCCCTTGCCTTCGGCAGTGCCATCAGCCCACCTCGTTCAGGATGTCGGCATAGCCGTTGGCCTCGACCTCGAGCGCCAGTTCCGGCCCGCCGGTCTTGACGATGCGGCCCGCCGCCATGATGTGGACGACGTCCGGCCTGATGTGGTCCAGAAGCCGCTGGTAGTGCGTGATGACCAGGAACGACCGGCCGGTGCCGCGCAGCGCGTTCACCCCATCGGCAACCAGCTTCATCGCATCGACGTCAAGGCCGG
>PNNE01000361.1 GCA_013824055.1 Rhodobacter sp.
TGGCGGACAGTGAGGGATTCGAACCCTCGAGACGGTTCCCCGCCTACACACTTTCCAGGCGTGCGCCTTCGACCACTCGGCCAACTGTCCGTCGCAGGGCTGATACTCCGGCTTCGCGGGGCTGTTCAAGGGGATATCTGGCTCTGCCGAGGGAAATCGTCAGGCCAGCGTGATCGTCACCCGGCGGTTCTGGCGGCCCTTGTTCTCGATCTTGCCGATCTCGACCCGGCCAATCTCGGAGGTGCGGCGGACATGGGTGCCGCCGCAGGGTTGCAGGTCCACCAGGGTCTCTCCGTCGGTGATCCGGACCAGCCGCACCCTGCCCTGCCCCATCGGCGGACGGACGGACATGGTCTTGACGAGGCCCGGATTGGCCAGAAGTTCGTCGTCGGTGATCCAGGCGTCACTGACACTCAGGTCACGGGCGATCAGGCTGTTCAGCGCCTCTTCCAGCGCGGCGACGTCGCCGGGGGGCTCGGGCATGTCGAAGTCGAGCCGGCCTCTGTCCGCCCCGATCTGGCCGCCCGTCACCGGCAACGGGATCACCACGGACAGCAGGTGCAGCGCGGTATGGAGGCGCATGTGGCGGTGGCGGCGGGTCCAGTCGATCAGCTGGCGGGCTGCAACACCGGCGGGAGGCATCGCGACCGGCTCGGCAGGGACCAGCGCAATGCCGTCGGCGACTTTCAGGGTCGTGGCGATCGGAACCCGCGCGCCGCGCCAGTCAAGCACGCCGCTGTCGCCCGGCTGTCCCCCGCCCGTCGGATAGAAGATCGACCGGTCGACCACGATCCCGCCTTCGGGGGTGTGGCCGATCACCCGGCAATCGGCAGCGGTCTGGTAGGCGTCGTCGCGGTAAAGCAGCTCGGTCATCGCTCGGCCCCCTTCACATCGGCCGCAGGCGTCTGCGGCGCGGATTTCCCGGCCCCCGACAAGGGCCGCTCCTGCTTGACCAGGTCGGTCAGCGCCAGCACTGCCTCTGCCGCCACCATCGGATCGGGTGGCGCCGGGGGTGGCGGAGGCGGGACGATATGGATGTCCTCTTCGGCCAGCCGTTGCAGGATGCGGTGGTTGATTTCGCTGCGCACCTGCACGCCGAAGTTCACGTCTCGCAGGATCACACGGATCTCGAAGGTCAGCTGGCTGGTGGTATAGCCGGTGAAGGCGATGACTGGCGGCGGGTTCAGGACGGCAAGCGGCTGCTCTTCGGCGATCTCGCGCAGCAGCCGTTCGACCTTGCGCGTGTCCGATCCCAGCGCCACCGCCACGGGAACGACGATCCGGCCCGACAGGTTGAACCGCGTCCAGTTGGTCACCCGGCCGGTGATCAGGTCGGCGTTCGGGACGATGACGTCGCTGCGGTCGAAGGTCTCGATCCGGGTCGAGCGGACCGAGATCGACCTGACCTTGCCCTGCACGGTGCCGACCTCGATCCAGTCACCCTCGCTGACCGGGCGTTCGACCAGAAGGATGATGCCCGAAATGAAGTTCGAGACGATGTTCTGCAGGCCGAAACCGATACCGACCGACAGGGCACCGGCGACGATCGCAAGGCCTGACAGGTCAAGCCCCGCCGCGTTGATCGCGATCAGGGCGGCGAGAAAGACCCCGACATAGCCCACGCCCGAGACCAGCGCGGTCTGCCCGCCCCGTTCCATCCTGGTCTTTGGCAGGATCTTGGTGCGCAGCGCGCCCTGGAACAATCGCGTCAGCATGTAGCCGATCACGAAGATCGCCGCGAAGATCAGGAAATTCGACGGCGAGATCGTCGTGCCGCCGATCTGGAAGCCTACGGTGAAGCGGTTCCAGATTTCGGTCAGGTCCGAGAACCGCGCGCCCCAGATCAGCGCCAGAACCGGCAGCGCGGAAATGGCAAGGAAGAAGCCCGCCAGGACCGGCACCAGCGCGTCCTGGGCGGTCTCCTCGGACCTGGTGATCAGCGCCCAGGCATCGCCGATCAGGCGCTGCAGGATGAAGAGGAAGGCCACCAGCGCCAGGGACATCATCGCGGGATAGATCACCGCCTCGGCCGCCTGGACATAGCCGAAGCCGGCCAGCACCGGACCGAGGATGCCCAGAACCGTCAGGGCCCGCGCCAGAAGCTGGATCAGCCGCAGCGAAGAGCTGGAGGACCTGTCGTCCGCCTCGCGGATCTTGCGCAGCGTCCGGCCCAGGCGCAGCAGCACCAGACCGCCAGTCAGCAGGATCGGGAAGGACAAGACCGAGGTCGTGGCATCCGAATAGCCCTGCGCATCCATCGCAGCACTGCGCAGCATGTCGGCCGCGATCACCAGGCCCATCATCACGGACAGGAAGCGTCCCTCGGCCCGGCGTTCGGGCGGCAGGGGCAGCATGGCGTCATTGCCCTGAAGGCGCGGGAAAGCCCGCGCGCCCAGCCAGGCGGCGGCAAAGACGACAAGGCCCGCAACCGGCAATGTCCCTGCGATCCGGGTCCCGACATCGCCCAGCATGGCGCTGGCCACAAGGGCCCAGGACAGCAGCACGACCCCGACGGTCGGCAGGGCGACCCCCCCGAGCGAGGCGAGAAGCGCCCAGAAATGCCGACCCCGGACCGAGGCGCCTTCCTGCAACCGCTCGGCAAAGCGTTCGATCCAGCGGCGGACATAGATCACCAGGGCCAGGGCCACGATGACCAGGATGCCGATCAGCGGCAGGTTGTCGAACAGCGATTGCCGCGCCCTCGGGTCGTCCCAGGCCTCGCCGGTCTCGTCCCAGAGGCGCTGCGCGGTGTCGGCGAAACCGATTGCCGCCTCGGGCCAGTTTCCGGGGTTCAGCGGCGAGGGCCACAGCTGCAGAAGCTGGTCGGCCTGGCGTTCGCGCAGGGTCCGGTCGATCTCGTCGATCAACCCGTCGGCGCGGCGATAGGCCTCTTCGGCGGCGATGCCGGGGGCCTGCAGCCTGACCAGCTGGCTTGCCAGTTCCTGTCGGCGCGCCGAAATCTCGTCCGCCTCGATCACCCCGTCCGCAGGCGCTGGACCCAGCGCCTCGATCTGCTGGCGGACTGTGGCGATCCGTGTCGAGTTGACGCTTTGCGCGTTCAGAAGCGCCGCGCGCCACGTCGCCAGCTGCCCGCGGATTTCCTCCATCCGCTCGGACGAGGTGTAGCGGTTGCCGATCTCGGCCTCGGCCCGTTCGGCCATCCGCTCCCACAGGGCATAGTCAAGCTCGGCCCCGTCCGTTGCCGGCTCCTCGACCGGGACCGGCGCCGCCGTCTGGTCCTGTGCCAGCCCTGGCGCAGCCGTCAGCGCAAGGGCCAGGCCCAGCCAGAGCAGAAGCCGCCTCATGCGTCTTCGTAGACCGGCGGGATCGGGCGGGCGGGGCGGTCCAGCCAATCGGGGACCGGCAGGCCCTTCTCGCGCAGGAAGGTCGGGTTGTAGATCTTGGACTGATAGCGGCTGCCATAGTCGCACAGGATGGTGACGATGGTCTTGCCCGGTCCCATGTCACGCGCCATCCGCACCGCGCCCGCGATGTTGATGCCGGTCGAGCCGCCCATGCACAGACCCTCGTCGGTCAGCAGATCGAAGATGATCGGCAGCGCCTCGGCGTCGGGGATGCGGTAGCTGAAATCGGGGGTGAAGCCTTCGAGGTTCGCCGTGATCCGCCCCTGCCCGATGCCTTCGGTGATGGAATTGCCGGGGCTTTCCAGCTTGCCGGTGGTGTAGAAGCTGTGCAGGGCCGCGCCCTCGGGGTCGGCAAGACCGATCTTCACGCCGTTCGACTGCAACGCCTCGGCCACTCCGGCCAGCGTCCCGCCGGACCCCACGGCGCAGATGAAGCCGTCGACCTTGCCGCCGGTCTGGTCCCAGATCTCGGGGCCGGTGGTTTCGATGTGGGCCTGCCGGTTCGCCACGTTGTCGAACTGGTTGGCCCAGATCGCACCGTTCGGCTCGGTCTTGGCCAGCGCCTCGGCCAGGCGGCCGGAATAGCGGACATAGTTGTTCGGGTTGCGGTAGGGAGCCGCCGGGACCTGCACCAGTTCGGCCCCTGCCAGCCGCAGCATGTCCTTCTTTTCCTGGCTCTGCGTCTCGGGGATCACGATCACCGTGCGGAACCCCATCGAGGCCCCGACCAGCGCCAGGCCGATCCCGGTGTTGCCTGCCGTGCCCTCGACGATGGTCCCGCCGGGCTTGAGAAGCCCCTTCGCCACCGCATCCTTGATGATGTACAGCGCCGCCCGGTCCTTGACCGACTGGCCGGGGTTCATGAACTCGGCCTTGCCGAGGATGGTGCAGCCGGTCATTTCCGAAGCCTTCTTCAGCTTCAGAAGCGGCGTGTTCCCGATCGTGTCGGCCAGATCCTGATGAATGCGCATGGGCAGGTCCTTCCTTGGTCCCTGAAGGTGTATTGGGGTCGGGGGCCAAACTCAAGCCGCGAGGGTGCACCGCGCGCGGTCGTGCCGGCGGGCGGCAGACCGGCTGGCCCTTGCCGCCGACGCGGCATGGCGTCAGACCCTGGCAGGGCCGTGCGAAGGCTTCGACCCGGCCCGAAGGCCCTGTCGCACCCTCTTCCGCCAAGACTGCGGTCTTCGCAACCGCATCTGGCACCCGGCGCCGGGGGCTTCGACCTGCCGACAGGCTCGGGTTCGGCGGCGTGGTTTGCGGCTATCGCAGACTGGACGGGCTGACCTTGAAAAGATCGCGGCCCGGTCTTCCTGGCTCAGCGGCGAAGAGATGTTGTCTTTCATCGCGGCAATCACCTTGGCGACCCCTGGGTGCCGGGTCAGCATCGCCCTCGGGTAGATCGCCTTCTGCATGACGTCCGCCTCGCGGTGGCGGCCGTGCAGGCACATCTCGGCCACCGCGTCGGCAAGCGCCTTGCCATGATCTTCCGCGATCAGCGCCAGCATCATGTCGATGCCCGCCTCGCCGCCCGCACAGGAAAAATGCGTCTTGCCGATGACATAAAGTTGCTGCAGCGGCTCGACATCGAAAAGCTCGCGAAAGGCGGGACCGTTTTCCCAATGCACGGCAGGCGCGTCCTTTCCCAAAAGCCCCGCCCGCGCCAGAGTGTAGGCGCCGGTGCAGATGGCGCCGATCCCGCCACCCTGCCTTGCATGGGCCCGCAGCCAGCTCAGCACGCTGCGGTCGGCCGCTTGCGCATCGGTGCCCGAACAGACGATGACCGTGGTTTCGCGCAGCAAGGGCTTCAACCCGTGGTCGACTGCGATCCGCACCCCGGCCGAACTCTCCACCGGCGCTCCGTCCATGCTGAAAAGGCTCCAGCCATAAAGCGGCTGCTGGCTCAGCTGGTTGGCGATGCGCAGGGGTTCGATGGCCGAACTGAAGGCCAGAAGCGTGAAGTGCGGCAAGGCAAGGAAGGCGAACTCGCGCGTCCTGACCGAGCCTGTCACCGGGACATGGGCCACACCGCGCGGGATGATGGCGCGGGCCTCGATGAAGCGGCGTCCCTCGAGGTGAAGTGTCATGGCGCAGTCCTTCCGGGTGGTCGGCGGTCAGTCATCTGCCAGCGCCCCGCGCCGCGGCGACAAGATCCCCAGCATGCGATTCATGACCCGCGACATCGCCCCAGGGCCCGGCGGCACCTGCCCCCGCCACCGCCCGGCCGCCCACATCACAGATTCGCGCGCCAGTGCGGATCAGCGCATGTTCCTCGGCCGACTTGATCGACCGCATCCACATCGAGGCTTGTGCGACATCGACGAACTCCACCCCCGGCAGGGCCGCCTCCAGCGCCTTGCGGTAGTCCAGGCTCACGTGATCGAACTCGATCCCCAGCCGCTTCACGCCCGGTGCAAGCTGCCGCACCGCGCGGTAGAAGTTGTCCCGCCGCCAGTCGGTGTAGGTGATGTTGCCGCCGAAGCTGCGCCGCCAGGGCTGCCCGCCGTCGATCCCGGCCGAAATCGTGGTGGCGGCACCCTGGGTGATCACCATGCCGTACTTGCGCCCGAACGAGCAGTAGAGCCAGCCGGAATAATAGGTGATGCAATGGTGGCTGGTGAACAGCGCCGCATCGACATCGTTCGCGGCCATCCAGCCGCGCAGCTCATCCTGGCGGCGCTGCATCTCGGCGTCGGAAAAGGGCGAATCGTCCTTGCGCCCGTTGTGCCACTCCATCACGTGCAGCATGTCATCACGCATGATTTCACCCTTGTCGGCAGATCGCGGCGTTTCGGGTGAACTTTACCGCGCGGCCTGGTGCGTCAGAAATTTGTTCTGGAAATCCGTCCATTTGCGCTTC
>PNNE01000399.1 GCA_013824055.1 Rhodobacter sp.
CCTCCACCGGCTCCACGCCCACCGACAGCCGGATGAACCCGTCCGCCACCGCATCTCCCCACCGCGCCCGGCGTTCCGCTGCGGAGTGGACCCCGCCGAAGCTGGTGGCCTGCTCGATCAGCGGGCAGCGGGACAGGAAGGCCTCTGCCGCCGCCTCTCCGGCCAGTTCGAACCCGATCAGGAACCCGCCGTTGGTCATCTGCGCTCCGACTGACCGATGCGAGGCATCGCCCGGCAGGCCCGGATAGCGCACCCCCCGCACCGACGGATGCGCGGCCAGCCGCTCCGCGATCACCGCAGCCGAGGCGCACATCCGGGTCAGGCGCACCTCCAGCGTCTCCAGCCCGCGGTGGACCAGGTAAGCCTCGAACGGCCCCGGCACCGACCCCGACAGCCGCCGCCAGTCGCGGATGCGGGCCATCAGGGTCGCATCCCGCCCCGCGACATGGCCGAACAGCGCGTCGGAGTGGCCCGCCGGGGCCTTGGTGTCGGCGGCGACCACCAGGTCGGCCCCAAGGTCCAGCGGGCGCTGCAGAAGCGGGGTCATCGTGGTGTTGTCGGCGACAAGGAGCGCCCCGGCGGCATGGGCCTTCCGCGCCAGCGCCGCGATGTCGACGGTATCGAGACCGGGGTTCGACGGCGTCTCGATGTAGATCACCTGAAAGCCGGAGAAGTCCTCATCGGCCATCGCCAGCGTCGGGACCTGCACCACCTCGACCCCGTAGACCTGCAGGACATCGCGGCCAAGCAGACGGGTCACGTAGTATCCGTCCGAGGGGATCATCACCTTGGCGCCCGCCCTGAGGCAGCAGACCAGCGCCGCCGTGATCGCGGCCATGCCCGAGGGGAACGACACCACCTCGGCCGCCTCAAGGATCGCAAGCTGCGCCTCGACCGCGTCCCAGGTCGGCTGACCGGAGCGGCCATAATAATGCGCCGCCCCCTGCGACTGCGGCAGGTGGAAGGTCGTGGCGACCGAGATCGGCGGGACGACCGGCTCGCCAAGGGCAAGGCCGGCCTTTCGGTGATGCAGCAGGCGGGCGATGCGGGCGTCGGTGTCGGCGGTCATGGCGGCTCCTGAGGCGTCACGGTGGACAAAAGCTGGACCCGCTGCGAAATCAATGACTTGGCCGTGGGCATTTGCCGAAACCTAACGGGTTGCCCAGGCCGCCTCAAGCCGTCATTCCAGTCGCGCCGGAAAGCCCTCGGCGCGCAGGTCGGTGCCCAGAAGGTCCTCCAGCAACTTCGCGATCATCGGCGACTGCGCTTCGCCGCCATAGGCAGCCTTGGCGGCGATGTAGGTCTGGTTCGTCATGCTGGCGAGGTCCAAGGGCACGCCGAATTCCTTGCCGAAACCCAATGCAAAGCCCAGGTCCTTCAGCGCCAGGTCGATGTTGAAGGCGATGTCGTAGCTGCCGTTCAAGATCAGCGCGCCCTCGGTCTCATGCACGAAACTGTTTCCAGAACTGGCAGCAATCGCGTGCCAGGCCTGCCCCAGGTCCAGCCCGCCACGTTTCGCCAGCATCAAGGCCTCGGATGTGGCCTTCAGGTGGATGAAGGCCAGCATGTTGGTGATCACCTTGATGATCGAGGACGACCCCAGCGGCCCCATGTGGAAGATCCGGTCGCCCATCGCCTGCATCGCCTTGTGGTGCAGATCGTAAAGGTCCCGGTCCCCGCCCGCCAGCATGGTGATCTTGCCCTGATGGGCCAGATGCACCCCGCCGGTCACTGGCAGCTCCATCATCCGCACGCCAGCCTCTGCGGCAACCGAGGCCAGCGTCAGCACCTCGTCGCGCCCAAGCGTCGACATCTCGACCCAGCTCGCCCCGGCGCGCAGATGCGGCAGGATGTTGCGAAGAACCCGCTCGGACACCGCCGGGGACGGCAGGCAGGTGATGACGTGATCGACCGACGCTGCCAATTCCTCGGCACTCGAGGCCAGCACCGCGCCTTGCGCCACCAGCGGCGCGGCCAGCTTGGCGTTCAGGTCGTAGACGGTGACCTTGAAGCCGTGCTTCACCAGACAGCCGGCACAGGCCGCGCCAAGGTTGCCAAGGCCGATGTACCCGTAGTGCATTTGTCCCTCTTTCCGGTGGCTTGGCGGGATTACTTGAAGTAGATGTTGTACCGCTTGCGGATGGCCGCGTCGATCTCCGGGTCCACTCGGCACCCGGCCTTGGCCAGGATCGCGTTCTTCCGGGCGATGGCGGTGTCCAAGAGCAGGGGCTTGCCCGCCTCGTTCCATTCCTTGGGCGACATGCGGTTGCCGACGTTCGGGTAGATGTATTCGGTCTGCATCAGTTTCAGCGTCTGGTCCGAGCCGAGGTAGTGACCCGGGCCGCCCAGGCAGACCTCCTTCATCGCGTCGAGGCTGGTTGAATCGGGGGTCACGTCGATGCCGCGCACCAGCCGCATCGTCTGGCCCAGAAGGTCGTCGCCCAGCACCAGGCTTTCCAGACAGAACCCCAGCAGCGAGGCATGCATCCCGACCGCCTCGTAGCACATGTTCAGCCCCGCAAGCCCGGCCAGCGCATTGGTGATCCCCTGCTCCCAGCCCGCCTGCATGTCGGGCAGCTTCGAATCGCTGATCCCCGAGGCCGCCCCGCCCGGCAGGTCGTAGAACCGGTGCATCTGGGCGCAACCGGCGGTCAGCAGCGCCTGTTCCGCGCTGCCGCCCGACATCGCCCCCGTTCTCAGATCGGAAACAAACGGCCAGGTCCCGAAGATCGCCGGCGCGCCGGGCCTGATCGCGTTGACATAGACCACGCCCGCCAGACATTCGGCGACCGCCTGCACGATGGTCAGCGCGATCGGCGCGGGCGATGTGGCCCCGGCCTGCCCGGCCGACAGCAGCAGCATCGGCATGCCGCGCCGGATGCAATCTTCCATCGTGATGCAGCTTTCCTCGGCGAACTTCATCGGGGGCACGACGAAGCAGTTGGAATTGCTGACGAAGGGGCGTTCGAGCCACTTCGCTTCGCCGCCTGCGACCATGTGGATCAGGTCGAAACAGTCAGCCACATGGCTGGGGTCGGAGAAGGACGTGCCGACATGTTTCACCGTCCCGGCCAGGCTGCCGTACAGGGTGTTGAGGTCCATCTCCCGGTTGTCGACGACGTCGCGGCAGACCATCGTGCGCTGGTAGAAGTGGATGTTGTCCAGGTTGTCGACCAGGCGGGCGGCGTCATACAGGTCCTGCGCGGTGCTTTCGCGGTAGTCCAGCGTGACCGGATCGACGATGTGCACCGCCGCCCCCGCGGTGCCGTAGTGGACGTTGGTGCCGCTGAGATGCAGGTCGTACCTGGGGTCGCGGGCGTGCAGCGTGATGTTGCGGGCGGCGATGGCCAGCATGTCCTCGACCAGCGCGCGGGGAAAGCGGATGCGGCCATCGTCGCCAAGGATCGCACCGGCTTCGGTCAGCAGCCTGACGCCCGAGGGCGGGGCCTGGGAAAGGCCGATCTGTTCCAGCGCGTCCAGGGCTGCGGCGTGGATCTGGCTGACCCCGGCCTCGGTCAGGGGCTTGTACTGGCCGCCGGGCAGGCCGGGGCGGACGGGCCGCATGTCATCGGTCAGCGGGGCGGCGCGCAGGGCCACGCGGGCCTGGCGTCCGCCGCTGCGGCGGTTGCGGACGGGCTCGCAAGTCTCGCCGGGATGGCTGAGGTCATCGGTCATGTGGCTGATCCCTTGCGGTGAAATGCGGCGATTTCGTCGCCTCTGGCCGGGTGGCGCGCCGAATGTGTCATGCGCGGACCCGTGCGCTGGCGGGGTCGTGCATCGGGGCAAGCGCGGCGATGGCGGCATGGCGCTGACCGGCAACCTCGATCTCGTAGGTCGAGCCGAGGATGTCGGCGTCGGTCTGCCCCCTGGCGGGAACATAGCCCAGGCCGATGGCACCGCCCAGGAAGTGGCCATAGTTGCCGGACGTCACCGGCCCCACGATTTTCCCATCCCGAACAATGGCTTCGTTGTGAAAGAGCAGCGGTTCGGGGTCCTTGAGGCGGAACTGGACCAGCCTGCGGGCAAGCCCCTGGTCTTCGCGGCGCAGCACGGCGTCCCGCCCCAGGAAGGCCGGTTTCTTCCGGCTGACCGTGAAGCCAAGGCCCGCCTCCAGGACGTGATCCTCATCGGTGATGTCGTGGCCCCAATGGCGGTAGGCCTTCTCGATCCGGCAACTGTCAAGGGCATGCAGACCGCAGAGCTTCAGGTCGGGTGCGGCCGCCAGCAGCGCCTCGAAGACATGGGCAGTCTGGTCGGTCGGTATATACAACTCCCAGCCAAGCTCGCCGACATAGGTGACCCGATGCGCGCGGGCAAGGCCCATGCCGATCTCGATTTCCCGTGCCTTCCCAAAGGGATGCGCGGCGTTGCTGAAGTCGTTGGGCGAGACCTTGGCCAGCACCTCGCGCGATTGCGGACCCATCAGGCAGAGCACGCTTTCGGCGGCGGTGACATCGGTGATGACGGCGAAATCCTCGCCGACATGGGCGCGCATCCAGGCGAGGTTGCGCTGCAGCACTGCCCCCGGAACCACCGCCAGATAGGCGGTCTCGGACAGGCGGGTCACGGTAAGATCGGCCTCTATCCCCCCGCGTTCATTGAGGAACATCGTATAGACGATGCGGCCCGGCGCCACATCCATCTGCGCCGAGGCGATGCGGTTCAGAAAGGCGCAGGCGTCGCGCCCCTCGACCCGGATCTTGCCGAAGCTGGTCATGTCGAACAGACCCGCCGCCTGCCGCACCGCCATGTGTTCGGCGCGCTGGTTGTCGAACCAGTTCTGCCGCCGCCAGGAATAGCGATACGCGCGCTCTTGCCCCTCGGTCGCGAACCAGTTGGCGCGTTCCCAACCCGCGACCTCGCCGAAGACCGCGCCACGGGCCTGCAGCTGTTCGTGGATCGGCGAGCGGCGGACGCCCCTTGCGGTGGCCATCTGGCGGTAGGGGAAGTGGTCGGCATAAAGCAGGCCCAGCGTCTCGCTCACCCGCTCTTGCAGGTAGCGGCGGTTCTTCTGGAACGGCTGGGCGCGGCGGATGTCCACCTCCCACAGATCGAAGGGCGGCTCGCCCTGCGCGATCCAGTGCGCCAGCGCCTGCCCGGCGCCGCCAGACGACACGATGCCGATGGAATTGTAGCCGGCGGCGATCCAGTAGCCGCGCAGTTCCGGCGCCTCGCCCAGGTAGTAGCGGTCGTCGGGGGTAAAGCTTTCCGGCCCGTTGAAGAAGGTGTGGATGCCCGCCGTCTGGAACAGCGGCATCCGGTTGGTGGCGGCTTCGAGGATCGGGGCGAAGTGGTCCCAATCCTCGGGCAGGGTGTCGAACTCGAAGTCGGGGCGGATGCCGGCCATGCCCCAGGGCTTGGCCTTCGGCTCGAAAGCGCCCAGCATCATCTTGCCGGCGTCCTGCTTGTAATAGGCACATTCGTCCGGCACCCGCAGGACGGGCAGATCGCCAAGTCCGGCAACGGGTTCGGTGACCAGGTAGAAATGCTCGCAGGCATGCAGGGGCAGCGTGACACCGTTCTGCGCCGCCAGGTCGCGGCCCCACATGCCGCCGCAGTTGACGACGACATCGGCCGCGATATGCCCCGGGCCTTCGGCGGTCTCGTAGTCCACGCCCGTGACACGGCCCGCCTTGGTCGTGACCCTGGTGACCAGCGCGCCTTCGAAGATCTTCGCGCCCCGCATCCGCGCGCCCTTGGCCAGCGCCATCGCGATATTGGCCGGGTCGCATTGGCCGTCCAGCGGCAGCGCCACCGCCCCCACCACGCCGTCGATGTTCAGATGCGGATAGCGCGCCTTCACCTCGCCCGGCGAAATCTCGTGAACCTCGACATCGAAGATCCGCGCCACCGTGGCCTGGCGCAAGAGCTCCTCATGCCGCTCTGCCGTCAGCGCCACCGAGATCGAGCCGACCTGCTTCATCCCCGTGGCGACGCCGGTCTCGGCCTCCAGTCCCCGGTAAAGATCGGCCGAATACTTCGCCAGCCGCGTCATGTTGGCACTGCCGCGCAGCTGCCCGATCAGCCCCGCCGCATGCCAGGTCGTGCCCGAGGTCAGCTTCCTGCGCTCCAGCAGCACCACATCGGTCCAGCCGGCGCGGGCCAGGTGATAGGCCACCGAACAGCCCGAGACCCCGCCCCCGATCACCACCGCCCGCGCCTTCGCCTGAATCTCAGCCA
>PNNE01000235.1 GCA_013824055.1 Rhodobacter sp.
GGAGGATGTGCTGTTCGGGACCTGGGAGGGCGACACCGACCAGGCGCGGATCACGACGAAGATCGACAAACCGATGGTCGGCAAGAACCTTGCCGCGCACCTCGACGCGCTGCGGATGCAGATGCGCAAGGCGGCCGAGAACCTGGAGTTCGAGGAAGCCGCCCGCTTGCGCGACGAGGTCAAGCGGCTGGAGGCAGTCGAACTGGCCGTCGCCGACGACCCCTTCGCCCGGCAAGAGGTGATCGAGGAAGCGGTCGAAGAAGCGGTCAAGATGGCTGGCCGGTCTACTGCGGGGCGGGCAGGACAGCGGGGCGGCAAGCGGTCACGTCGCGGACGTTAGGCCCTTGGGGGATCGGAAGGTGGGCGAATCGCCCACCCTACGCCAGGTCCCGATGCCTTTCCGCCGCACTGCCCAGGCAAGACCTTGGCGCAGATTGGCCGCCCTGGCAGCGAAGCGGCACTTTCGGGGTCTGGCGTGCCTGGTGCCTGCGCCCGCAGAAGACCTGGCCGATCAGCCACCCTACGCCACGGCCTGTAGGGTGGGCGATTCGCCCACCTTGGTCCGCAGATCGCGGTGAAGCGTTGAAAACGGCCAGTCCTCTGCCCGCGCGACCAGGCCATGCCGGACCGGATCGCTCAGGCAATGGGCGATGGCGCGGCGTTCCTCTTCGGGGTCGCGGATCATGTGCTCCCAGAACCGTCGCTGCCACAGACCGGCTTCGCGCTTTTCCGCCATGCTGGACGACTGCGCCCCCCGCAAGCCCGAGGTGTGGGTGAAGCGTCCCTTGATCTTCTGCCAGCGGCGGGAAAAGTCGGCATCGCCCGGCGGCAGCGTCCAGACAGCGTGGATATGGTCCGGCAGGATCACCATCGCCTCGCAGCGAAGCGGCTGTTCGGCCACAGTCAGGCGGTACGCTTCGCGCAGAAGGTCGATGCGGTCGGTCAGGGCCGTCCCGCCCCGTTCGGCCAGGTTGACGGTGAAGAAGTATGTGGCACCGGGAACGCGCAGGCGGCGATAATTCGGCATTGGCTGCCCTTTCAAGGGGTTTCCGGGTGTAGGGTGGGCGATATCGCCCACCCTACCGGGTCACTGAGGGCGCGGCAGGTGACAACCTCGCTCTCCCTCTCGTCCCAATGGCGCGGGTCGGCCAGCGCGGCCGCGGGCAGGCGATCCCTGTCGAACACCCGCCGGATCCCGGGTATTCAGTCGCGCGAATTCGTCCACCGGGTCCATCGGCACCTCCGCTCTTTCGACCAGTGTCGCGGGAAGGAATTGCGTCTCGGTTAACGCCTGCGGGAACAGGTGCCGCCAAGCAGCCTTGACCCGGAAGACCCGGCGCAAGCGACCTCGTGCCCGACCCCAACCGCATCGAAGTCGGCGGCTGGGACCTTCGATCCCCGGCGCGGGTCCGCCCGACTCCGCCCGACTTGACGCGGCGGCGTTCCGGTCCATCTTCCCCCCATGCGCGCCTTGATCGCCCTTTGTCTGCTTGCAGCCCCTGCGTCCGCCTGGGAGTTCACCGCGACTCCGGTCTGCACGATCACGCATGAGGCACAGGGTCTTGCCCTGCGCGTCAGCTTCGACCCCGCGCAGCCGCAGCCCTATGCCATCGCCTTGACCCGTCCGACCGGCTGGGAGACGACCGAAAGCTTCGGTTTGCGCTTCGAGGGCCCGGCGGCCATGACGATCGGCACCGACCGGCATCAGCTTTCCGCCGACGGAAAGACCCTGACCGTCACGGACACGGGCTTTGACAATGTGCTGGATGGTCTGGCCTACAACGCGCGCGCCACGGCGCTGGCCGGGGCGACCGAGGTTCCCTTCGACCTGACCGGCGCGCGTCCGGCGGTTCAGGCGTTCCGGGCCTGCGACGTCCTGCCCTCGGCCTGAGGGGTCAGAAGACCCCGGTCACCTCGTACATCACCGGCTCGAACCCGCGGCAAAGCTCGTTGATCTTGCGGTTGCGCTCGCGCATTTCCGGCGTGCGCAGCATCGCCTGATAGTCCTCGCGGCGCTGCCACTGGCTGTAGTTGCAGATCCGGGTCCGCGCATCGTTCATGTGCAGCCCCGCCGAGATGAATCCCGGCTGGTGGCTGATGCAGTCACGGTAGGCGGCCTCCAGCGCCTCGATCAGATCGAAGGCCATCGCTGGAGTCGTCTCGAAAGTGGTGATGACGGTTTGTCCTTGGAAATCCTTGACAATCTGCGGCATGTCGGTCCTCCCTCTTTCCCACTCAGGATGCCATGAACGGGAATGAAGGACCATGAAGTTTCTCGATCCGAATGATCGCTTCTTCCGCCACGCCTGGGTGCGCTGGCTGACTGTTCTGCTGCCGACCGGCTGGGGGCTGTTCGAGCTTTTGTACGTCGGCTCGCCGTTCTGGGGGATACTGTTCCTTGCCACCGGAGGCTATGCCGGGTGGGTGCTGTTCGTCCAGCGCGGCAAGGACTGAGGCGGAAGCCGGATCAGTCCATCCACCCCGGCTGGTCCAGGCCCAGGGCCTGCGGGTCGGACAGATAGACCGCCCCCAGCGCGATCATGGCCGCAACCAGCACCGCGAAGGCGATCTTCCAGATCGACCAGGGCCGCTCGCCCTGAACTTCGCCGGTCTGGCCGTTCACCAGAAAGCGGTAGCTCTTGCCATTGTATTTGTAGGCCGCCATCCAGACCGGCAGCAGGATGTGCTTGAAGGTCTCGCCCGACCAGCGGGTGTCGACGTCGTTGACCCGCTGCTCGTCCCCGCCGATGTCACGGCGCACGTCCTGCAGGATCACCGCCTCCATCCGCGCCCTGGCCGCCTGATGACCGTCGCCCAGACCCACCGTGTAGCCCTCGGCCTGGAAACCGGCCAGATACTCCGGCCCGTAAGGCACCAGCGCATCCAGGTCCCAGGGGGTCAGGTCGTTGCCCAACCGCACTGGCAGGCTGCGCGAGGCCATGACCAGCACGTCATCGAAATCCCGCGCCACCTGGCCCGAGGCGGGATACCAGCGCGTGTGCCGGACCTGTTCCTGCCGCGTCTGCATCTGGCCATTCACCCGGACCTGGACGGTCCGCGTCGTGTAATGATACTCGCCGCGCTGGCCGGTGTAGCGGCTGGCAGTATCGGCGTCGAAGGTCCAGAACGGGACATAGACCCCGTTCATCGCGCGCCCCTTGCGGGCATATTCCAGCAGCGTGTTCGGCGCGAACCACAGGCTGCCCATCCAGGCGGTCATTGCCTTTCTCGCCTCGGCTTCGGTCAGGACGAAGGGGACCAGCGCCTGCGGCTTGATGTGGCGTGTGGTCCCGGTGTCAAGAACCACCGGCGTCGCACAGAACGGACATTCGGTGGCGTGGGTCGCGCCAGTGATTTCCACTTGCGCGCCGCAGTTCGGGCACGAGGTCGTCCGCACCTCGACCATGTCGCGGTCGGCAAGATCGTCCCGCAATCCCTTCGCAAGATCAAGCTCTTGCAGCGCCCTTGCCTTGGTCCGTGGGGCCTTTGCCGGGATCTCCTGCACATGACCGCAGTGGTCGCAGACCAGCCGCGTCTGGCCCGGCGCGAAGCGCAGTTGCGCCCCGCATTGTTCGCAGGGCCAGCGGTGTTCGTCCTGCGGCATGGCCTTAGGGTTTCGGCGGCGGCGGCGGCGGCAGCTGGTCCAGCAGTCGTGCAAGATCCGTCTCGGCGGCCATCTTCCAGCCGTCCTGTCCGGCGGTCCAGACCATCGTCGCGCGGGTCAGCCGACCCTCGGCGGCGGCCCTGGCCAGATCGCTTTCGCCGAACGGCCCCGAGGTCGCGCCATCCACCGCCAGATGCCAGACCCTCGCCGCCGGCGGAGGGGGAGGTGGCGGCGGCGGCGGCGCGGCAGAAGCCGCACCGGGCTGCGCCCCCCAGGGCCCCATGCTCTGCGCCATCGACGCGCCCATCCCCATGCCCATCCCGGCCCCCATCGCCGAGCCCATCGCCGACCCCGGCTGGCTCAGGCTTTCGGCGGCGTTGTACTGCATGTAGCGGTTCAGGTCGCCCACCACGCCCATCGAGGTCCGCTTGTCCAGCGCCTTCTCGACTTCTTCCGGCAGGCTGATGTTCTCGATGTAGAATTCCGGGATCGAGATCCCGTATTCGCCCACCTGCGGCGCGATGGCACTGGCGATGATCTTGCCCAGATCGGCCAGGTTCGCCGCCATGTCCAGCACCGGGATGCCGGATTTCGCCAGCACCTGACTTGCGGATTGCACGATGATGTTGCGGATCTGGAAGCTGATCTCGTCCGAGGTGAACTCGCCGTCGGTGCCGACGATCTCGGTCATGAACTTGCCGGGGTCGGTCACCCGCATCGAATAGGTCCCGAAGGCACGCAGACGCACTGGCCCGAACTCGGGGTCGCGGGCCATGATCGGGTTCTTGGTGCCCCACTTCTGGTCATTGAAGCGGGTGGTGTTGACGAAATAGACCTCGGACTTGAACGGGCTCTGGAACCCGTGGTCCCAGTGCTGCAGCGTGGTCAGGATCGGCATGTTGTTGGTCTCGAGCATGTAGAGACCGGGCTGGAACACGTCCGCCAGCTGCCCCTCATGGATGAAGACCGCCGCCTGGCCTTCCCGCACCGTCAGCTTGGCGCCCATCTTGATCGCCTGGCCGCGCCGGTCGAACCGCCAGACCATCGTGTCGCGCGTATCGTCGAGCCAGGAGATGACGTCGATGAATTCGCCTTTGAGGAAATCGAAGACCATTGGGCCACCCTCCGTTTGGGGTCTAACTTTCGCCGCCGAGCAGCCGGCGCGCAAGGGAGAAGACGATGGGCCGCGCTTCTGCCTCCGTCATGCCGGGGCGCAGCTCTGGGCTGTAGAGGATGCGGAGCATCAGCTCGTCCTGGTCGGTCAGCAGGGCAAATTCCTCGTCGTCGTTGAAGATCGACGGGCGCGCGCGGGGGGAATCGTTCGGCAGGCCCAGACCTTGCGCGATTTCCTCATGGAAGCAGGACAGGCGCAGAAGGTCGGGGTTCTCGGCCCGGATGACCGCAACGGCGTGGCGGTGCAGGTGGCTTTCCGACCCCGAGATGGCGAAGACGCTGCAATAGGTCGTCTGGCCCATCTGCGTCACCGCCTGGATGACGTCGGGGGCGATGCCGATCCGCAGGCTTTGCAGGTCCGGTCCCAGCGCCTCGCGCTCGTCCTCGGAGACGATAAAGATCCAGAAGTTCGGCGCCGCATCCGCCAGACCGATCGGGTGGCCGGTGATCTGCGACAGCCGCGCCAGGAAACTGGCGATCCGCGCCCGGTCGGTGGCCTGCTTGTCGATCGGGACCGAGGCCCCGAAGCGCACCGCGACGCGCACCGGGTCGCGCCAGCGCGTCAGGGGCGAGGCGGTCTCGGCCCGCGAGATCCCGCCACGGCCACGGGTGAATTCCTGGTACAGGGCGATGCGCAGGAAATTCTCGGTCAGCCGGTCCGCGCTGACCGGAATCTCCGACCCCGGATCGGTCCGCAGCATCCCTTCGCGCAAGAGCGCCTGCTGGATCTGGGCGTAATAGGCCGCGGCCGCCGCACTTTTCGGCGTCGGTTCGGGCGGCGCCACTGGCACCGCCACCACAGGCGGCGGCAAAGGCGCGGGTGTGCCAATGCAGCCGGTCAATGCCAGGCAGGCGGCCCCGGTCAGAAGGAACTTGATCCGCACCCGCCCCATGTCGTCCTTTCAGGCCGTTGCCGAGGGCGCAGGCTGCCGCGCCTTGGCCGAGGCCAGCGTGTCGCGCAGCTCGGCCTCCATCTTCACCAGCTCGGCCTCGGCCGTCGCGCGCCGTGCCTTGCCCTCGTCGGCGATGGCCAGGCTTTCGTTGATCGTCGCGATCAGCGTGGCGTTGGCCGCCTTGATCGTCTCGATGTCGAAGACCCCGCGCTCCATCTCCTGGCGCACGACCCGGTTGGCTTCCTGCAGGTTCTCGGCATTGGCCTTCAGCAGCTCGTTGGTCAGGTCGTTGGCATCGCGCACCGCTTCGGCGGCTTCCTTCGACCGCTGGATCGTCACCGCCTGGGCCAGCTGCGTCTCCCACAGCGGCACGGTGTTCACCAGGGTCGAGTTGATCTTGGTGACCAGGCTCTTGTCGTTTTCCTGCACCAGGCGGATCGAGGGCAGCGACTGCATCGTCACCTGCCGCGTCAGCCGCAGGTCATGCACCCGGCG
>PNNE01000042.1 GCA_013824055.1 Rhodobacter sp.
GCCGGACGCGCCTGGGTCCGCGCCACCCTGTCCGGAATGGACCGGGCCACGAAGGTCCGCCAGCTTTTCGTCCACATCTGCTTCGGCACCGGGCCGGAGGTGGTCGACCGCATCACCGCCCTTGCCCCGGCCGGCATCACCAAGTTCTTCGGCCCCGAGGCACAGGCCGAACTCGACACCCTGGATGCCCTGCGCGGGTCCGCTGCCATTCCCTACCTCGTCAGCGCCGACCTGGAAGGCAGCCGGATGAGCCCCTCGTTCGGGACCGAGGTGCCGAACCCGCTGGCGCTGGCCGCGGTGGACGACGTGCAGGCCTCGGCCACCATCGCCCGGATCATGGCCGAAGAAGCGCGGGCCGCCGGGATCAACTGGTCCTTCACCCCCGTCATCGACATCAACGCCCTGTTCCGGTCGCCCATCGTCGCGACGCGCGGCCTGGGATCGGACCCCGACCGCATCCGCGACCACGCGCTTGCCCATATCCGCGAGGTGCAGGCCGCTGGCGTGGCCGCCACGGTCAAGCACTGGCCCGGCGAAGGTCACGATGACCGCGACCAGCACCTTGTCACAACGATCAACCCGCTGTCCATCGACGACTGGCACGCCTCGCACGGCGCGCTGTACCGCGCGGCGGTCGAAGCCGGGGTGATGTCGGTCATGTCCGCCCATATCGCCTTTCCGGCCTATGTGCTGGCGCAGGACCCCGACGCAGGCGTCGAGGCCTACCGCCCCGCCTCGGTCTCTCGGCTGTTGAACCAGACGCTCTTGCGGGAAGGGCTGGGCTTCAACGGCCTCATCGTGTCGGACGCGACGCCGATGGCGGGTCTTGGCGCCTGGGCGCATCGGGACCTGGCCCTGCCGGACGTGGTGTCGTCGGGCTGCGACATCATCCTGTTCTCGGACGAACCCGAGGCCGACATCGCCCGGATCGAGGCCGCGCTGGACGACGGCCGGATCACCGCCGCACGGCTGGACGAAGCGATGGTCCGCATCCTGGGCCTGAAGGCCGCGCTTGACCTGCACCGGACCGGCAAGGTCCCGGCGGACCGGGCAAGGCTGGCCAGACCCGCCAGCGCCGAGGCCGCCCGCAGGATCACCGCCCGCGCGCCCACGCTGGTCAAGGACGTGCAGGGCATCCTGCCGCTGTCGCCCGACCGCCACCGCAGGGTTCTGGTCTACTCCACCGGCATCGTCACCCCCCTGCATGGCGACGGGATGCCGATGCTCTTCCCCGACCTGCTGCGGGCCGAGGGGTTCGACGTCACCCTCCACGACCCCGCGACCCGCCCGGACCCGCGCAGCTTCGACCTTGTGCTGTATGTCATGGCCGAAGAAACCCTGCTGACCCGCGGCCGCATCTTCCTGGACTGGAACCGCCTGACGGGCGGCATGTTCGGCGCGATGGTGCGACCCTGGCACGAGGTGCCGACGGCGCTGATCTCTTTCGGGTATCCCTACTACCTTTACGACGCGCCGCGGCTGCCCTGCGTGGTCAATGCCTATGCCACGATGGACACGATGCAGCGCGCCACGGTGGACTGTCTTCTGGGCCGCGCCCCGTTCCTGGGGACAAACCCGGTCGATCCGTTCTGCGGCCTGCCCGACGCGCGCCACTGACGGCTTCCCGACGCGCGCCTACCTCAGCCGCCGCATCCGCGCGTCGAGTTCCGCATTTATCGCTCCGCCCAGCAGGATCGACCAGACCGACAGGTAAAGCCACATCATCAGGATGATCACCGCGCCAATCGAGCCGTAGATCGCATTGTAGCTGTTGAAATTGGCAAGATAGACCGAGAACCCCATCGACGCCCCCGCCCAGGCGGCCGCCGCGACCAGCACACCCACCGAGATCCAGGGCGAGCGGAACCCGCCCGGCACGTTCGGGCCAAAGCGGTACAGGATCGACAGGCAGGTGACGACCAGCAGGAACATCGCCCCCCAGGGCAGGACCTTTATCAGCCAGGCCTCGAAGGTGCCGAAACGAACATAGGACAGAAGGATGGGCACCACGACAACCGTGACCAGTGCCACGAACAAGGCCGCGATCAGCGCGCCGGTCAGCAGGAAGTCGACCGCCCAGCCCTTGATCCAGCCGCGCGGCTGCGAGCGGTGCACCACGTCCAGCCCCTGCACCAGTGCCGAAACCCCAGCCCGCGCCGAGTAGAGCGCGATCAGCAAGGATAGCAGGGTCGTCCACTGAAGCGCGGAACGCGGGGCGGTGATAAGTCCGATCACTTGATCGTGGATCAGAATTCCGGCCTCGGGCGGCAAAAAGCGTTCGGCCACGGTCAGGTAGCCTTCGATCACGCTGGGGTCGGCGAACATCCCCCAGACCGCGACGGCGGCCGCCAGGCCGGGAAAGACCGCGAACATCGCAAAGAAGGCCACGCCCGCCGCGATCAGGCCGAAATGCCCGTCTCCGACCCGCGTCCAGACGCAGACCAGAAAGTCCCAAACCTCGCGCACGATCTTCATGCGCCAACCATCCCCCGGATTGCCGCCCGGCGCAACTTGAAGCCTCTGCGCCGCCGTCGCATGATGGCACCATCAGGAGGATGCCATGACCTACACCCCCGCCGCCGACCGCTATCAGCGGATGATCTACAACCGCTGTGGCCGGTCCGGCCTCAAGCTGCCCGCGATCAGCCTTGGTCTGTGGCACAACTTCGGCCACGACACGCCGCATGCCACCAAGCAGGCGATCTGCCGCACGGCCTTTGACCTGGGAATCACCCATTTCGACCTGGCGAACAACTACGGCCCGCCGCCCGGCAGCGCGGAGGAGGCCTTCGGCGAGCTTCTGGCGACCGATTTCCGCGGCCTGCGGGATGAACTGATCATCTCGTCCAAGGCCGGCTACCTGATGTGGGACGGCCCCTACGGCGAATGGGGCAGCCGCAAGTATGTCATCGCATCCTGCGACCAGTCGCTGAAACGGATGGGCCTTGATTACGTCGACATCTTCTATTCCCACCGCTTCGACCCCGACACGCCGCTGGAAGAGACGATGGGTGCCCTTGACCACATCGTCCGCTCGGGCCGCGCGCAGTACATCGGCATCTCCAGCTACAACAGCCAGCGCACGCGTGAGGCGGTGGCGATCCTGAAGGACCTTGGCACACCCCTGCTGATCCACCAGCCCAGCTACAACATCCTGAACCGCTGGGTCGAAACCGACGGGCTGAAGGACACGCTGAAAGAGCTTGGCGTCGGCTCCATCGCCTTCGTGCCGCTGGCGCAGGGCATCCTGACCAACAAGTACCTGAACGGCATCCCGGCGGGCAGCCGCGCGGCGCAGGACAAGTCGCTGCATCCGTCCGTGGTGGAAAAGGCGCTTGGCTCGGTCAGGAAGCTGAACGACATGGCCGCCGCCCGGGGCCAGACGCTGGCGCAGATGGCGCTGGCCTGGGTCCTGCGGGGCGGCGGGATCACCACGGCGCTGATCGGGGCATCCAGGCCCGAACAGGTCGTGGACTGCGTCGGCGCGCTGGAAAAGCTGGACTTCACCGCCGAAGAACTCGCCCGGATCGACGCCATCTCCGAGGAAAAGGACATCAACCTCTGGGCGCGGTCGTCCGAGGATTAAGGGAAAGGGGCGGCCCTGAAGCCGCCCCGCCCGGTCACTTCGCCGCCAGAAGCTCTGGCACCGACAGCAGCACGAACTCGTTGTCCGCCGCCTTGTCCAGCGCCCGGCCCGAGGAGTAGGGCAGGTTGTTGTCCACGGCGACCATGATATGCGTGTCGTCCACCTTCATCACGTTCTCGATGGTGAAGAACGGCAGGGTGAAGGTCCCGGCCTGCCCCCCCGCAGTCTTTAGCCGCGCCTTGCCGTCGGGATCGGCGATGTTCATCAGGTCGACATAGCCCAGGCGCTTCACAAAGCCCTCGGCGTCGATCTGCGCGGTGTCGATCAGCACGATCCGCTTCAGCATCGCCGGCAGCGGAAAGCAGTCCGGCGCCGGGTCGCCCGCGCATTTCAGGGCAGGCAGCCCCTCGCCGTTGTCGCGCTCGATCACCAGAGCGCGCGTTTCGTCGATGAAGTTGAAGTCGCCGATCGCGGTTGCCCCTTTGGCCAGCGCGAACTTGAACTCTGCCCCGGTCCATTCGCCCTTGGCCGGATCGAAGGCCCGCACGGGCAGCGCGGTGCCCGCAGGCTTGCCATCCTCGCCCAGAAGCGGCCTTTCGGCCATTGCCCACAACAGGTTCGTCCCCGGCTGCAGCGCCATGCCCTCGTAACCGCCCGACCGCTGCACGGTCCAGTCCTTTCCCGCCACGGACACAGCGCTGATGCCGGGCGAGTCCGGCCCTTTCAGCTGCAAATCGCCCTGCATCGTCGGGTAGACCGCCAGCACCTTGCCATCCAGTGCCACACGCAGGATGTAGGGGCCGAATTCCTCACCGATCCACAGCTCGCCGTTCAGAAGCTGGATGCTTTCAGGGTCGAAGTCCGCGCCGGTCAGATAGCGGCTGTCGGTGCCCTCGTAGGCGATGCGGAACGGGACCTTCATGTCGGGATCGCGCAGGAAGACCGTCTCTTTCACCGCGACCGACCCGCTGGCAAAGTCAGGTGCCATGCGATGGAACATCAGCAGGGCGTCGGGGCTGTTCGCCTTGGTGCCAAAGCCGTTGTCGGTCAGGATGAAGACAGACCCGTCCTCTGCCAGGTTCATCGCCAGGCCCGAAAGCCCTTGCAGCGGCTGGCCCTCGAACGGCAGCGACAGGCCGGTCGGCCGCTTGCCATGCATCGCGCCGGTGTCGCCGGGGACGGTCCCGGCCTCCATCACGCGGGCCGAGCCGGTGAACTTGCCCGACATCTGCGCGTCCTGCGGCGCATCGGCGGGCGGGGGAACGAAGGTTGCCGCCGGGATCAGGGCATGGCCCGCAAGCCTGGCGGGGAAGGTGGTTTCGGCACCGGCGGGCAGGGCCAGTCCGGACAAGGCAGTGCATAGGGCAAGATGGCGCAGGCGCATGACAGGGGCTCCACTGGTCAGGTTGACCAGCCCTTGCTGCGGCTTGCGGGTTACGTCCGTATGACGTTGAAACGACGATCCGTCGACAGGGCCCGGCCGGCAGTGCGGCCGGGCCTTGCGACTATTCGGCGGGAACCTTCGCCACCTCATCCGACAGCGGATAGGGCAGCCGGTCCACCATCTCTTTCGGGCAGACCTGCAGGAAGTTCCGCCGCTCGCTGTCCCAGTTGGACAGGATACGTTCGGCGATGCGGCTGCCGGTTTCCTCGTGATGCCGGGCGATCATGCCTTTCAGCTGCATCTCCCAATGCGGATGCCCCACGGCGCAGGTCAGGATCGACTCGAGGTTCATGAAGTCCTCGGCCACGCCATCCGGGTCGTAGACATAACCCATCCCGCCGGTCATGCCCGCGCCGAAGTTCGCGCCGATCCGACCCAGGATCACCGCCACGCCGCCGGTCATGTATTCGCACCCGTTCGACCCGCAGCCCTCCACCACGACCGAAGCGCCAGAGTTGCGCACCGCGAACCGCTCACCCGCCCGGCCGCTGGCAAAGAGGAAGCCGTCGGTCGCGCCGTAAAGCACGGTGTTGCCGATGATCGTGTTCTCCTCCGCCTTCAAAGGCGAGGACATCAGCGGCCGCACGGTGATGGTCCCGCCCGACAGGCCCTTGCCGACATAGTCGTTGGCGTCGCCCTGCACTTCCAGCTTCAGCCCCCGCACCGCGAAGGCGCCCAGGGACTGCCCGCAGGAGCCGGTCAGCTTCACCGTCAGGTGGTCGGGTTGCAGCGCGTTGCGCATCCCGAACTTCTTGACGATGTGCGAAGAGGCCCGCGTGCCGATGGTCCGCAGCGTGTTGCGCACCGCGTAGGACAGCTGCATCTTCTCGCCGTCCTCGAAGAAGCGCGCGCCGTCGCGGATGATCTCGGCATCCAGCGTATCCGGCACGGCATTGCGCGGCTTCGTGCGGTCGTAGGTGATCGCCCGCGCGCCATCGACAGAGATCAGCATCGGGTTCAGGTCAAGGTCATCCAGGTTCGCAGCCCCGCGGCTGACCTGGGTCAGAAGGTCGGCCCGCCCGATGATCTCGTCCATGCTCCGCGCCCCGATCTGGGCCAGGATTTCCCGCACCTCCTGCGCGTAGAAGGTGATCAGGTTCACCACCTTGTCCGCCGACCCGGTGAACTTGG
>PNNE01000190.1 GCA_013824055.1 Rhodobacter sp.
TGCGACCTGGTCGGCGCTGTTGAACAACTTCGTCATCGAGGTGGCGAGTTTCACGGGCAAGGAGATCGGCTGGCTGCACACGGTGCGGGAGATTCCGGGGCTTCTGGCCGTGGTGGTGATCGTGATCCTGCTGGCGGTGCGGGAGCAGGTGCTGGCGCTGCTGATGCTGGCGCTGCTGGGGGCGGCGACGATGTTCACGGGGTGGTTCACCTCGTTCAGCGGCCTTCTGGTGATGACGCTGCTGTCGTCGATCGGGTTTCATTATTTCGAGACGGTGAACCAGTCGCTGCAACTGCAGTGGATCGACAAGGCCCGCGCGCCCATCGTCCTGGGGCGGATCGTGGCGGTGGGGGCGGGGGCGTCGCTGGCGGCCTATGGGGCGATTGTCGCGCTGTGGGACAGTCTTAGCCTGGATTACAATACGGTCTACATGGCGTCAGGCGGATTGACGATTGCCATCGTGCTGTTTGCGGCTTTGGCCTATCCGCAGTTCCAGAGCCCCCATGTCCAGCACCGGCATATGGTGCTGCGGCGACGCTATTGGCTGTATTATGCGCTGCAATTCATGTCGGGGGCGCGGCGGCAGATCTTCGTCGTCTTTGCGGGCTTCATGATGGTGGAGCGGTTCGGGATGAAGGTCAGCGAGATGACGCTGCTTTTGCTGTGCAATTACCTGATCAACATGGCGGTGGCCCCGGCGATGGGGCGGGCTTTGGGCAAGTATGGCGAGCGGAATGTCATGGGGTTCGAGTATATCGGCCTGACGCTGGTATTCCTGGCCTATGGCGGGCTCTACTGGTTCGGCTGGGGGATCGTGATTGCGGGCGGGCTGTATATCCTGGACCAGCTGTTCTTTGCGCTGAGTTTCAGCCTCAGGACCTATTTCCAGAAGATCGCCGACCCGCGCGACATCGCGCCCACTGCGGCGGTGGCCTTCACGATCAACCATATCGCGGCGGTGTTCCTGCCGGCGGCGCTGGGATATCTGTGGGTGACCTCGCCGGATCATGTCTTCCTTCTGGGGGCCGGAATGGCGCTCTTTGCCTTCGGGCTGATCTGTCTGATCCCCAGGCATCCCGAGCCGGGGATGGAGACGGTCTTTTCCCGTGGGCTGCCGGTGGCGGCGGAGTAAAGCCGGGGTGATCGGGGTGTAACCTCGGTTGGGCTTTCGGCGGGCGGCACCTATATTCCCGATCACAAACGGAGGTCATCCATGTTCTTCACCCGCAAGTCGATGGAAATGGTCACGCCGGACAAGGCCCTGCCGGGGCGGTCCGAGCCGTTGCCGACGGCGGAGGTGCATTTCCTGTCCGGCATCCCCCTGAAATCCCCGGTCCCCGAGGGGATGGCAGAGGCGATGTTCGGGATGGGTTGCTTCTGGGGCGTGGAGCGGAAGTTCTGGCAGGTGCCGGGCGTCTGGCTGACCATGGTGGGCTACGCGGGCGGATACACGCCGAACCCGACCTACAAGGAGACCTGCACGCAGTTGACCGGCCACAACGAGGTGGTGCGGGTGATCTATGACCCGGCGGTGGTGTCCTATGAAGGGCTGCTGAAAGTGTTCTGGGAAGGACACGACCCGACCCAAGGGATGCGGCAGGGAAATGACGTCGGCTCGACCTATCGGTCGGGGATCTATACCTACAGCCCGGAGCAGATGGCGGCCGCGAAGGCGTCGAAGGCGGTCTACGAGCAGGCGCTCAAGGCGGCGGGGATGGGACCTATCACGACCGAGATCCTCGCGGTGCCAGAGTTCTTCTATGCCGAGGATTATCACCAGCAGTACCTGGCGAAGAACCCCGGCGGCTATTGCGGTGTGGGCGGGACGGGGGTGACGTGCCCGATCGGGACCGGCCTGCGCGCGTGAGCGGCTTGACCGGGGCGGGGCCGGGGACTATCCGGCCCTGAACCCTGGAGAAGACGCATGCCCACCTATTCCGCCCTGACGACTCTGCCCGGCGAGGAGCCCGCCCAGTCCCTGGCCGCCGCGATGGAGCGGATGACCCCCGAACCGACGGGCGTGGGGGTGTTCGAGATCGAGGATGGCTCGGGCCTGTGGGAAGTGGGGGCCTATTTCCTGGAGCCGCCGGACGAGGTGATCCTGGAGGTGCTGGCCACGGCCTTCGGGGCCAGACCCTTCGCGCTGTCGGAGCTGCCGGAGGTGGACTGGGTCGCCCATGTGCGGCGCGAGTTGTCGCCGGTGGATGCGGGGCGGTTCTTCGTCTTTGGCAGCCATGATGCCGACAAGGTCCCGGCGGGCCGGGTGCCGCTGCAGATCGAGGCGACGGTGGCGTTCGGAACCGGACATCACGGCACGACGCTGGGCTGCCTGCTGGCGTTCGACCGCTGCTGACCGCGGGCTGGCGTCCGGCCAGAGTTGCGGACATCGGGTGCGGCACGGCGGTTCTGGCGATGGCGGCGGCGGCGACGCTGCCGGACGCAGTGATCATCGCCAGCGACATCGACCGCGTCGCCGTCGACGTGGCCGAGGCCAATGTCGCGATCAATGGGCTGGACGGCCGGATCGAATGTCTGGAGGCCGCCGGCCTGAATCACGCCCGAATCAAGGCGGCGGGACCCTATGATCTGGTCTTCGCGAACATCCTGAAGGGGCCATTGATCGAGCTTGCCCCAGCCATCGCGACCAGCCTTGCAACCGGGGGAAGAGCCATCCTGTCCGGTCTTCTATCTTTGCAAGCAGATTCGGTGATCGCTGCCTACGAGGCCGCGGGCATGGTTCTGAACAATCGGGACGATATCGGTGAATGGTCCACGCTGGTTCTACAAAGATCGCCAGTTCATGGACAATAGGGCAACAGATGGGCTGTAAGATTAACGGCAGATGAACCTGCCGCAATTTCGCCATATCTGTGCGGCAAATTTTACCCATCAGGGCTGCCACCTGGAGTAAAAGAAAATGTGGGTTGATCCAAATCTTAACGACTTCTACAGCCGCGTTTCGCGGATCGAGAAATCCCATGCCAAGGGCTACGGCTTTGAAGCCGCCGGTACGCTGGGTCGCAAGGGCGGCGCGCGGAGCGGGTCTCGCCTGTTCAGGCTGATCAAGCCGCTGGTGCTGGTGCTGGCTGTCGGCACCGGGGTCAAGAGCGTGATCCACTATTATGTCGGCGCCCAGACCTACGAAAGCCGCGTCAGCGCCCTGGCCGTCGGTGACGGGTTCGACCCGGTTGGCGCCTGGCTGATGCACGCGGACCCGGTGACGCTGTGGGCCTCGGCGCAGATGCAGACCCTGCTTCCCCGTTGATCGAAGCTGCTTGATCGAACCATTCAATGACGAAAGGGCCGCATCCGTCGATGCGGCCCCATTTCGCGTTTTCAGGTCAGCCCCCCGAAGGGGCTGTCGGCCTTAGCGGCCGATCGAGTCCAGATCACCCCGGCACAGGCCGATATCGTCCAGCTCGCGGTCCGAGAGCTTGCTGAGGGCCTTGCGGGTGACGCGCGCATCGTTCCAGGCCTGGAACACCATCACGGCGTTCGACAGGGCGTTGATGGCACGGTAGGTGGTGATGGCGCCATACGGCGCCGGGCGGGTCGTCTCGACAGCGGCCATGGCGTTCATCCTTGTTCTTGCACTGCACATATTGGAGGCTTATTCCTCCATGCACTGCCAGATAGTCGTGCTGCATGTGCAAAGCAAGCTGCGCAATGGCATGTCAGCCATGCAGGCGCTGCATGGCGTGTGTCAAATTTTTGTCAAAGCTTTCAGACTGTTCCGGCCAGTCACGCCAGCCTGCGTCGCTTTTCATATCCGACCGGTCGTATTCTGCAAGTGCAAAATGAAGGGGCAGCAAGGGGTGGCCAGTGCGAAAGCCATTGGCGGATGTTCCCTTTTCGTGCTAGCCCTTGTGGCAAGAAGAAGAACGGGGGCAAGATGCGGGTCATCGGCATCGATCCAGGCCTACGAAACCTTGGCTGGGGCGTGATCGACGTGGCAGGCTCGCGGCTTGGCCATGTGGCGAACGGCATCTGCCATTCCGACGGCGCGGACGGCGACCTGGCCGTGCGGCTGCTAAGCCTTCATTCTCAATTGACCGAAGTCTTGCGCACCTGGCTGCCGGATACGGCCGCGGTAGAGCACACATTCGTCAACAAGGACGCGGTGGCGACGCTGAAGCTGGGCCAGGCCCGGGGGATTGCGCTGCTGGTGCCGGCGCAGTTCGGGCTGGCGGTTGGGGAATATGCGCCGAACGCGGTGAAGAAGACGGTGGTGGGCGTCGGGCACGCGGCAAAGGTGCAGGTCGACCACATGGTGCGGCTGCACCTGCCGGGGGTGCAGATCGCCGGGCCGGATGCGGCGGATGCGCTGGCGGTGGCGATCTGCCATGCGCATCATGTGCAGTCCTCGGGCCGTCTGGCGGCAGCCCTGAGGGCGGCGGAATGAGGGTCTGGTCGTGATCGGGCGGATTTCCGGGCGGCTGGACTGGCGCGGATCGGATCATGTGCTGATCGACGTGCGCGGGGTGGGCTACATCGTCCATGTCAGCGAGCGGACGCTGGCCGCCATGCCGGGCTTGGGCGAGGCGGTGTCGCTTTACACCGACCTTCTGGTGCGCGAGGACCTGCTGCAGCTGTTCGGCTTTCCGACCATGCTGGAGAAGGAGTGGCACAAGCTGCTGATGACCGTGCAGGGGGTGGGGGCGAAGGCCTCGATGGCGATCCTGGGGACGCTGGGGGCCGAGGGCGTGGGCCGGGCGATCACTCTGGGCGACGCGCGCAGCGTTCAGGCGGCGCCGGGCGTGGGGCCAAAGCTGGCGCAACGGATCATCCTGGAGCTGAAGGCGAAGGCGCCGGGCGTGATGGCAGCGGGCGTCGGGCTGTCGGTGACGGCGGGGGCGGAGGATGTGGTGGTGGAGGCGGCGGTTCCTGCGCCACGAAAGCCTGCGAAGCCGGATGCGGGTGCGGCGCGGCGGGCGACGGCCTCGGCCGATGCGCTGTCGGCGCTGGTGAACCTGGGCTATGGTCAGGGGGATGCGGCGCAGGCGGTGGCGACGGTGGCGGGCGACCTGGCCGAGGCGGACGCCGCGGCGCTGATCCGGGCGGCGCTGAAAGTGCTGGCCCCGAAATGACTGACAAGACCCGAAATGACTGACAGGAAATGACGTCCGACCCGACCCTGCGGCCCGAGCGGCTGCCCGAGGATACCGACCGCGCGCTGCGGCCGCAGCTGCTGGCCGAGTTCATCGGCCAGGCGGATGCGCGGGCAAACCTTGCCGTGTTCATCGAAAGCGCCCGGATGCGGGGCGAGGCGATGGATCATACGCTGTTCCACGGGCCTCCGGGGTTGGGCAAGACGACGCTGGCGCAGATCATGGCGCGCGAGCTGGGGGTGGGGTTCCGGATGACCTCGGGTCCGGTGCTGGCCAGGCCTGGCGATCTGGCGGCGATCCTGACCAACCTGGAACCGCGCGATGTGCTGTTCATCGACGAGATCCACCGCCTGTCGCCGATCGTCGAGGAGGTGCTGTATCCCGCGCTGGAGGATTTCGCGCTGGATCTGGTGATCGGCGAGGGACCGGCGGCGCGGACCGTGCGGATCGACTTGCAGCCGTTCACGCTGGTGGGCGCGACGACGCGGCTGGGGTTGCTGACCACGCCGCTGCGCGACCGGTTCGGGATTCCGACCCGGCTGGAGTTCTACACCGAGGCCGAGCTTTACGAGATCGTCTCGCGGGGCGCGCGGCTGATGGGGGTGCAGGCCGAGGCCGAGGGCTGTCGCGAGATCGCGCGCCGGGCGCGGGGGACGCCAAGGATCGCGGGGCGGCTCTTGCGGCGGGTGGTGGATTTTGCGCTGGTGGAAGAAGGCGGGCGGATCAGCCGGGCGCTGGCCGACCGGGCGCTGACGCGGCTGGGGGTGGACAACCTGGGGCTGGACGGCGCGGACCGGCGCTATCTGAGCCTGCTGGCCGAGAACTATGGCGGGGGGCCGGTGGGGGTGGAGACCATCGCGGCAGCCTTGTCCGAGCCGCGGGATGCGATCGAGGAGGTGATCGAGCCCTATCTCCTTCAGCAGGGGCTGATCCTGCGGACCCCGCGGGGCCGGATGCTGGGGGCGAAGGCCTGGCGGCATCTGGGGCTGGAGGCGCCGAAGACCGCGAGCCAGGCCGACCTGTTCGGCGGCTGA
>PNNE01000419.1 GCA_013824055.1 Rhodobacter sp.
TCCTCCAGCGGCACGCCGTATTGCAGGCCGACCGAGACCGCGATGGCGAAGTTGTTCATCATCGCCCGGAAGCCGGCACCTTCCTTGTGCATGTCGATGAAGATCTCGCCCAAGCTGCCGTCCTGGTATTCGCCGGTGCGCAAGTACACCTTGTGGCCGCCGACGATGGCCTTCTGGGTATAGCCCTTGCGACGCTCGGGCAGCTTTTCGCGGTTGGAGCGGACGATTTCCTTGATGATCACCTTTTCGATGATCTTCTCGGCGATCACCGTGGCCTTTTCCATCGTGGAGCCGTTGGTCAGGATCTCTTCGGCGTCCTCGTCATCCTCGATCAGCGCGGAGGCCAGCGGCTGCGAAAGCTTGGAGCCGTCGCGGTAAAGCGCGTTGGCCTTGATGCCGAGCGAGTGGGAAAGCTCGTAGGCCGCCAGCGTTTCGGCGATGGTGGCGTTGTTCGGCATGTTGATCGTCTTCGAGATCGCGCCCGAGATGAAGCTTTGGGCCGCGGCCATCATGGTGATGTGGCTGTTGACGCTGAGGAAGCGCTTGCCGGTCTTGCCGCAGGGGTTGGCACAGTCGAAGACGCTGTAGTGTTCGGGCTTCAGGTGCGGGGCGCCTTCCAGGGTCATCGTGCCGCAGACATGGTCGTTGGCAGCGTCGATCTGCGCCTTGGTGAAGCCGAGGTGGCGCAGAAGGTCGAAGGTCGGGTCGTTCAGTTTCTCCTCGGGGATGCCGAGGGTGCCCTTGCAGAAATCGACGCCCAGGGTCCACTGGTTGAAGACGAACTTGATGTCGAAGGCCGACGGCAGTGCGGCCTCGATCTTCTCGATCTCGCGCGGGCCGAAACCGTGGCCGATCAGCGAGGTGTGGTTGATCGCGGGCGCTTGCCCCAGCGAGCCGTGGCCGACGGCATGGGCGACGATTTCCGCCGCTTGCGCCGTGGAGTAGCCGAGGGTTTCAAGCGCCGCCGGGACCGACTGGTTGATGATCTTGAAGTAGCCGCCGCCGGCCAGCTTCTTGAACTTCACCAGGGCGAAGTCGGGCTCGATGCCGGTGGTGTCGCAGTCCATCACGAGGCCGATGGTGCCGGTGGGCGCGATCACCGTGGTCTGGGCGTTGCGGTAGCCGTGCGCCTCGCCAAGGCGCAGCGCTTCGTCCCAGGCGGATTTCGCAAGCGCGACAAGGCTTTGGTCCGGGCAGTTCACCTGGTCAAGGGCGACGGCGGGGACGTTCAGGCCCTCATAAGCCGTCCCGTGGGCGGCGGCGCGGTGGTTGCGGATGACGCGCAGCATGTGGTCGCGGTTGCGCGCATAGCCCGAGAACGGCCCCAGTTCCTTGGCCATCTCGGCGCTGGTGGCATAGGCGACGCCGGTCATGATCGCGGTCAGGGCACCGCAAAGCGCGCGGCCTTCGTCCGAGTCGTAGCCGAGGCCCATGTTCATCAGCAGGCCGCCGATGTTGGCATAGCCAAGGCCGAGGGTGCGGAAGTCGTAGCTGCGCTGCGCAATCTCCTGGCTTGGGAACTGCGCCATCATCACCGAGATTTCCAGGGTGATCGTCCAGAGCCGGGTGGCGTGGACATAGGCCTCGGCGTCGAACCTGGCCCCGTGCTGAAAGGTCAGCAGGTTCATCGAGGCCAGGTTGCAGGCGGTGTCGTCGAGGAACATGTATTCCGAGCAGGGGTTGGAGCCGCGGATCGCGCCGTCCTCGGGGCAGGTGTGCCAGGCGTTCACCGTGTCGTGGAACTGGATGCCCGGGTCGGCGCAGGCCCAGGCGGCGTGGCCGATCTGGTCCCAAAGCTCACGCGCCGAGACGGTCTTGGCGACGCGGCCGTCGGTGCGGCGGATCAGCTCCCACGGCTTGTCATCCCTGACCGCGCGCAGGAAGGCGTCGGTGACGCGGACCGAGTTGTTGGAGTTCTGGCCGGAGACGGAGATGTAGGCCTCGCTGTCCCAGTCGGTGTCGTAGGTGGGAAATTCGATCGAGGTGAAGCCCTGCCGCGCGTATTGCAGGATGCGGTTGGTGTAGGTGTCGGGGATCATCGCCTTCTTGGCGGCGCGGAGCGCGGCCTTGAGGGCCGGGTTCAGGGCCGGATCGGTGGCGCCGTCCATCCTCGCAGCCGCACTCGAACCAGTGGCGTTCGGCTGCTCGACATCCCAGGACTTGATCGCGGCAAAGATGTCGTTCAGGCGGGCCGAGTGCACCTTGGAGCCAGCCACCAGCGAGGCGACCTTCTGTTCCTCGATCACCTTCCAGTTGATGAAATCCTCGACATCGGGGTGATCCATGTCGATGATGACCATCTTGGCGGCGCGGCGGGTGGTGCCGCCCGACTTGATGGCACCGGCAGCGCGGTCGCCGATTTTCAGAAAGCCCATCAGGCCCGAGGACTTGCCGCCACCCGACAGCTTTTCCCCTTCCCCGCGCAGCGAGGAGAAGTTGGTGCCGGTGCCGGAACCGTATTTGAACAGACGCGCCTCGCGGACCCAGAGGTCCATGATGCCGCCGTCGCCGACCAGGTCATCCTTGACCGACTGGATGAAGCAGGCGTGCGGCTGGGGGTGTTCGTAGGCGCTGGTCGATTTCGTCAGGGTGCCGGTCTTGTGGTCGACATAGAAGTGGCCCTGGCTGGGGCCGTCGATGCCGTAGGCCCAATGCAGGCCGGTGTTGAACCACTGCGGGCTGTTCGGGGCGGCCATCTGCCGGGCCAGCATGAAGCGCATCTCGTCATAATAGGCGCGGGCGTCGGCTTCGGTGGTGAAATAGCCGCCCTTCCAGCCCCAATAGGCCCAGGCGCCGGCGAGGCGGTCGAAGACCTGCTTGGCCGAGGTCTCTCCAACGATGCGCTGGTCTTCGGGCAGTTGGGCCAGCGCGTCCTGGTCGGGGATCGAGCGCCACAGGAATTCCGGCACGCCCTTTTCCTTGACGCGCTTCAGAACGGCCGGAACGCCCGCCTTGCGGAAATACTTCTGGGCGAGCACGTCAGAGGCGACCTGGCTCCAGGCCTCGGGCACCTCGACGGCCTCGTTGCGGAAGACGACCTTGCCGTCCGGGTTGCGGATTTCCGAGGTGGTGATGGCGAAGGCCATGGCCCCATAGGCGCCGGTGGCTTCGGTGGTGAACTTCCGCTCGATCTTCATGCCCCTGATCTCCTTTTTGCGCCCTGAAACGAGCGTTGGTTCTGTCAAATCGCAAGGGACCCGCCTCTGCGCCGCCGCAACAGACAAAACCGATCCTGTCCTGACGGTGAGCGCCGCCAGGAGGGTCGCATCCCGATTTGGATGCCCTTTGTGTGGATCGTCTTGCCTGCCTGCGGCGGCACTAGATTTAGTGGTGTCCCCTGCCGCTTTGTCAAATTGTCGTAATCTTCGGGGTCAGGCAACGAGAATATTTCATGTTGCAGCAGATTTTCGGCTTGACGTTTTTTCGGCCACATTCCCCTGCCGATCGTGGGAAAGTCGCCGATTGCACGCGGGGATTGTGGACAAATTTGGGGACAGTCTTCGCGTAGTTTGTGAAGAGCGCCGGATTTTCCAGCCCTCCGGCCTGCTTGGCGCACGGCGTTCACCAATCCACAGGGCCGTCCGGATTGTCACAAGAACGATTCCCTGGACGCCAGGTCAGGCTGCCGGGTCAGGCTGCCGGGGCGACCGGCCGGTTCATCAGCACGATCCCGGCCGCAACCAGAACGGCAGCACCAAGAATCGGCAGGCCCAGGGTTTCGCCGAAAAGGACGGCTCCCAGAAGCAGGACGAGGATCGGGGTCACACGGTCGGAGCCGGCCGGGCTGGAGCCGCAGGTCCACATGGTGTCGGTGATGCCGATCGACCTGGATTCACGCGCCGATGCGGATTACCTGCACCAGCTTGCCCGCGCGCCGGACCTGGCGCCGGACGAGGTCAACGCGATGCA
The DNA here is from genome assembly GCA_013824055.1 of Rhodobacter sp. Lineage (GTDB taxonomy): Bacteria > Pseudomonadota > Alphaproteobacteria > Rhodobacterales > Rhodobacteraceae > Tabrizicola. The sequence goes on from PNNE01000419.1 coordinate 3,910, forward strand.
GGACAAGGCGGGCACGCCGCGGCTTTGTCGCTGAGGTTTTCTTTCACCGGGGGGCGGTGTAGGCCTTCGGGGTCCCTTGGGAGAGACCGCATGACCCCCGCGACGCAGGCGGCTGACAACACGCGCGCGGCGCTGCTGATGGTCGGCTCGATGGCGTTCTTCGCTGTCGAGGATCTGTTCCTGAAACGCTCGGCCGAGGCCTTGCCGCCCGGTCAGGTGCTGGCCTTGACCGGGGCGGCGGGGGCCTGCGTCTTCTGGGCGCTGGCGGCGGGGCAGCGGCAGCCGGTTCTTTCGCGGGAGGCGCTGCGCGGCATGGCGCTGGTGCGCACCTTGGCCGAGGCCGGAGCGGCGATGCTGTATATCGTGGCGCTGGCACTGGCGCCGCTGACCATGACCTCGGCGCTGTTGCAGGCTTCGCCCCTGGTCGTCGTGGCGGGGGCGGCGCTGTTTCTGGGGGAAAAGGTCGGCTGGCGGCGCTGGGTGTCGATCCTGGTCGGGTTCGCGGGGGTGCTGGTGATCCTGAAGCCCTGGGATGCGGCGTTTGATCCGACCGGGCTTCTGACCGTGGCTTGCGTGGTGCTGCTGGCCGTGCGGGACCTGGCGACCCGGGTGATGCCCCGGCGGATCGGGACGTTCCAGGTCGCGACCTGGGCCTATCTGGGGCTGGTCCCGGCCGGGACGGCGCTGATGGCGGGGATGGGGCAGAGCTTTGTCGCGCCGACGCCCGGGCAATGGGCGGGGCTGGGGGGTGCGCTGGTCTCGGGGTTGTTCGGGTACTACGCGGTTGTCGCGGCGATGCGGCTGGGAGAAGTGTCGGTCGTGGCCCCGTTCCGCTATACCCGGCTGGTCTTTGCGATGGGGATCGCGGTGGTCTTCCTGGGCGAACGGCCCGAGGGATCGACGCTGCTGGGTGCGGCGCTGGTGGTGGGCTCGGGGCTTTACGCCTTTGCCCGGGAACGGTCGCGGAAACGCGCTTCCCCTGTGGCGTAAGGCGGGGTAAACGGGCGGTCGAGAGCACCCATTCGGCCTTGAGGTATCCCCATGAGCACGATCATCGACATTCACGCCCGCGAAATCCTGGACAGCCGGGGCAACCCGACGGTCGAGGTGGACGTCACCCTGGAGGACGGCTCGATGGGCCGTGCCGCGGTGCCTTCGGGGGCCTCCACCGGCGCGCATGAGGCGAACGAGCGGCGCGACGGCGATGCCGGGCGCTACAAGGGCAAGGGCGTGCTGGAGGCCGTGGCGGCGGTCAACGGCGAGCTGGCCGAGGAACTGGTGGGGTTCGACGCGACCGAGCAGGTCGGCATCGACCGCACGATGATCGAGATGGACGGCACGCCGAACAAGTCCCGCCTTGGGGCGAACGCGATCCTGGGCGTGTCGCTGGCGGTGGCGAAGGCCGCGGCAGAGTTCACGGCGCAGCCCCTGTACCGCTATGTCGGCGGGACCAGCGCCCGCGTGCTGCCGGTGCCGATGATGAACATCATCAATGGCGGCGAACATGCCGACAACCCGATCGACATCCAGGAATTCATGATCATGCCGGTCGGCGCCCAGGACATCCGCGAGGCGGTGCGGATGGGGTCGGAAGTGTTCCACACCCTGAAGAAGGAGTTGTCGGCAGCCGGTCACAACACCAACGTCGGCGACGAGGGCGGCTTTGCGCCCAACCTGAATTCCGCCCGAGACGCGCTTGATTTCATTCTGAAATCCATCGAGAAGGCCGGGTATCGTCCGGGGGAGGATATCTACCTCGCGCTGGACTGCGCGGCGACGGAATACTTCAAGGGCGGGCGCTACGAGATGACGGGCGAAGGCAAGAGCCTGTCGATCGAGGAGAATGTCGATTTCCTGGCGGGGCTGGCGGCGGACTACCCGATCATCAGCATCGAGGACGGCTGTTCCGAGGATGACTGGGCGGGCTGGAAGCTGCTTGACCGACCGTCTGGGCGACAAAATCCAGCTGGTGGGCGACGACCTTTTCGTCACCAACCCGCGCCGGCTGGCCGAGGGGATCAAGGCCGGGTGCGCGAATTCGATGCTGGTGAAAGTGAACCAGATCGGCACCCTGACCGAAACGCTGCAGGCCGTCGATATGGCGCACCGGGCGCGCTATACCAACGTCATGAGCCACCGGTCGGGCGAGACGGAAGATTACACGATCGCCGATCTGGCGGTGGCGACGAACTG
>PNNE01000384.1 GCA_013824055.1 Rhodobacter sp.
GGCGAAGCGTTCCGAGATGGCGCGGTAGGCCGGGTCCAGCTTCATCGCCATGTCGGCGTCGGTCATCATCGGCATGCGGCGGATGGTCGGATCCTCGACATCCACCGGCATGTCCTCGGGCGCGATGTTGATCGGCTGCCACTGCCAGGCCCCGGCGGGAGATTTCACCAACTCCCAGTCGTACTTGAGCAGCAGGTCGAAATAGCCGCCGTCCCACCTGGTCGGATGCGTGGTCCAGGCGCCTTCAAGGCCCGAGGTGATCGTGTCGCGACCGACCGAACGGGCGGCATGGACGTTCCAACCCAGACCGCCTTCTTCCAGCGCCGCACCTTCCGGCTCGGGGCCGATCAGGGCGGCATTGTTGTTGCCATGCGCCTTGCCGACAGTGTGGCCGCCGGCGGTCAGCGCCACGGTTTCCTCGTCATCCATCGCCATGCGGGCGAAGGTCTCGCGCACGTCCATCGCCGTGCGCAGCGGGTCGGGCTGGCCGTCCACGCCCTGCGGGTTCACGTAGATCAGGCCCATGACCACGGCGGCCAGCGGGTTTTCCAGGCTGGAGCGGTCTTCCTTGGACGGGTAGCGCTGGTCGGTCAGCCATTCCTTTTCCGACCCCCAGTAGACGTCCTTTTCCGGATGCCAGATGTCCTCGCGCCCGAAACCGAAGCCGAAGGTCTTGAGACCCATCGATTCGTAGGCAACGGTCCCGGCCAGGACCATCAGGTCGGCCCAGGACAGGCGATTGCCGTACTTTTTCTTGATCGGCCACAGAAGGCGCCGGGCCTTGTCGAGGTTGGCGTTGTCCGGCCAGGAGTTCAGCGGCGCGAAGCGGTGGTTGCCGGTGCCCGCGCCGCCGCGGCCGTCGGCCATGCGGTAGGTCCCGGCGGCGTGCCAGGACATGCGGATGAACAGGCCGCCGTAATGGCCCCAGTCGGCGGGCCACCAGTCCTGGCTGTCGGTCATCAGGGCGGTCAGATCACGCTTCAGCGCCTCGAAATCCAGCTTCTTCACCTCTTCGGTGTAGTTGAAGCCGGTGAGCGGATTCACCTTGGTGTCGTGCTGGTGCAGGATGTCGAGGTTCAGCGTCTTTGGCCACCAGTCCGTGACCGTCTGCGTCGTCGTGGTGATCGCGCCGTGCATCACCGGGCATTTGCCGGTGCGTCCTGCGTCATTGCCGTCCATCTTGCTCTCCCTGAACTGGGTGTGAAAAAACAAACCGGGCGCCCGGTCCCGGAACCGGAGGGCGACTCGGATGCGTGATATCGTGGTCCATCGCTACCACCCTGCAGCGATAATGGGAATTTTCATTTTCCTATCGCCGCGATATGCAGAGACTATGACAAAGATCACCATCAAGCACCTGCGCTATTTCGACGCGTTGGCCCGACACCGGCATTTCGGCCGGGCGGCAGAGGCCTCGGCGATCTCGCAACCGGCGTTGTCGCTGCAGGTGAAGGAACTGGAGGACATCCTGGGCGCGCCGCTGGTCGAACGCGGCGCGCGGCAGATCAGCCTGACCACGCTGGGCGAGGAATTCGCGCTGCGGGCGCGGGATGTCTTGCGGGCGGTGGACGAGCTGGGGGCGCTGGCGCGGGCCTCGACGGGACCCTTGTCGGGGCGGCTGCGGCTTGGGGTGATCCCGACCGTGGCGCCCTATCTGCTGCCGCGTCTGATGCGCGAGCTGGACGCGCGGTTTCCGGGCCTGGAGCTGCGCCCGCGCGAGGCGGTGACGCCGAAGCTGCTGCGCGACCTGGGCGAGGGGCGGCTGGACCTGGCGCTGCTGGCGCTGCCGGTGTCAGAGCCGTCGCTGGTGGAACACCCGCTTCTGGACGAAGAATTCCTGCTGGTCCGGGCCAAGGCTGCGTCGGATCAGCCGGTTCCGGCGCTGGACGAGTTGCGCGAGATGCAGCTGCTGCTGCTGGAGGAAGGCCACTGCTTCCGCGATCAGGCGATTGCGGTCTGCAAGCTGTCGCCGGGGCTGACCGGCGATATCCTGGAGGGCTCGTCCCTGGGCACGCTGGTGCAGATGGTGGGGGCCGGGATCGGTGTGACGCTGATCCCCGAGATGGCCGCAGCGGTCGAGGGGCGGGCGGCTCCGGTCGCGCTGCACCGGCTGCCCGAGCCGCGCCCCAGCCGGACCATCGGCCTGGTGTGGCGGCGGTCGAACCCGCTGTCCGACCGTTTCACCGACCTGGCCGAGGGGCTGCGCGGGGCGCTTGCCGGGTAGCCTTCTCGTGCGCCTTCGGCTTCTCGTCGGTGTGTGCCCCAGCGAGGAGAGACGAAGTCATCGACGAGCGGCGCGTCAGGCGCCCCAGGTGCGCTCCAGAAGCCGCAGCCAGTTGCCATGCGCGATCTTCCGGATCAGCGGCTCGCCCAGACCCATCCGGCGCATCGCGGCGATCAGGACCGGCAGGCCTTCGACCCCGCCGATGTCGCGCGGCGTCGTCGCCCCGTCGTAGTCCGAGCCGAGGCCGACATGATCCTCGCCCGCCAGGTTCAGCAGGTGCTCGATGTGGTGCATGACCGGGTCAAGTGGCATCTCGGGGCTTTCGCGGCCGTCGGGCCGCAGGAAGCAGGTGGCGAAGTTCAGCCCCACCATGCCGCCCGTCTCGCCGATGGCGCGCAACTGGCGGTCGGACAGGTTGCGGCTGGACGGTGTCACGGCATGGGCGTTGGAATGGGTGGCGACGAGAGGCGCGTCGGACAGCTTTGCCACATCCCAGAACCCGGCTTCGTTCAGGTGGGACAGGTCGATCATGATCCGCAGCGCATTGCATTCGCGGACCAGGGCCTTGCCAGGGTCGGTCAGCCCCGGCCCGGTGTCCCCGGTCGAAGGGAAGCGGAACGGCACGCCCTGGCCGAAGATCGTCGGGCGGCTCCAGACCGGCCCAAGCGAGCGCAGGCCCATCGCGTGGAAAAGATGAAGCGCATCAAGGTTCGCACCGATGGGCTCGGCACCTTCGAAGTGCAGGACCCCGGCGATCACGCCTGCCGCCATCGCGGCGCGGATGTCAGCCGCCGAGCGGCACCAGCGGAAGCGGCCGCCAGAGGCACGCTCCATCCACAGCAGATGGCCCAGCATCTCGGTCGCGACGGGCTGGGCCGCCCTGTGGTCGATCAGCGCCGGAAGCGGCACGTCGTAGGGCGGGTTGTCCATCAGGTCGTGGTACGAGGCAAGGTCCGCCGTCTCGGGCGAGGGGATGTAGACAGCGAAGAGCCCGCCCGCGAAGCCTGACGACAGCATCCGCGGCAGGTCAAGGTGCCCGGCCCCTTCGCCAGTCAGCCAGAGCTGTGCCCGGTTCTCGCCGGCGGCGGCGATCTTCAGGACGATGTCGTTGTGGCCGTCGAACACGGGGACGAGGTCGGGCATTCTGGCGATCCGGGTGATCTGGGTTGCCGCCCCACTCTTTCCCCGATGCCCCGCCAGGGCAAGCCACCTGCGCCGCTTTGCCCGATTGACCGCGTCGTCGATCAGGCCTAACCGGAAGGCCATGCTGGCTTTTGTCTCGCAGCTTCGTCGGATGGTGCTTGTGGCGCTCCTCACCCTGTCGCTGGTCGCGACCGGGTTTGCCCATCGCATGGCCGATGCCGATGACCAGACCCTGGCGATGATGCTTGCGGCCGGGGCCTCGGCTGCGGACATCTGCGGCGAGGCGGGTGATGGCTCGCGCCACGCCGATCCGCTGTGCCAGGCCTGCCAGATCGCGGGCGGCGCGGATCTGCCGCAGCTTTCGGGACCGGCCCGTCCGGCCGGTCTGGTGCTGCTGGCCGAAGTGAGCGCCCCACGCGAGAACGCAAGGGCGGCGCGGGTCCTGGACCTGGCGCGGGCACCGCAGGGACCGCCGGTCGGCTGATCGCGGGCGCGTGGCCTTCGGGGCACCGCCGCTGACCTCTCCGGCATCCTTGGCCTGCCTGGTGCGGCGGGCCAGTCCCAACCCCTGCATGTTCCGAAAGGACTTACCGATGCAACGACTGTTTGTGCTTGCCACCGCCCTTTTCCTGGCCGCGCCCGCCTTGGCGCACGAGATTGTCGCAGGCGATCTGCAGATCATCCATCCCCATATCCCCCAGCCCGCGGCCAGCGCGAAGAGCGCAGGCGGCTTCATGGCCATCGTCAACAACGGGACCGAGGCCGAACGGCTGATCGGCGTGGAAACCGCCATCGCGGCCAAGACCGAGGTCCACGAAAGCAGGGTCGATGCGAATGGCCTCGGCACGATGACCCATATCGAGGCGCTGGAGATTCCGGCCGGCGAAACCGTCAGCCTGGAGCGGGGCGGATATCACGTCATGTTCATGGGTCTGACGGGACCCCTGACCGAGGGCGAGATGCACAAGGCCGTGCTGATCTTCGAGAAGGCGGGCCGGGTGGAGATCGAATTCCAGATCGATCCGCCGATGGGCAAGGGCGAGATGGATCATTCGACGATGGATCACGGTGTCGCCCACGACTGACCTTGCATTGCGGCCTTCGGCACAGCACCATCGTTCGGCGCCAGCGGCCGGAGGCCCATTGCATGACCGAGGCTTCCAACGGGAAAACCGTCCGTCCTGGCGAGGTCGCGCTCAGCTTCGACCCCGCCAGGATCGCGGCGGACGCGCAGATGCGCTTCATCGGACGGCTGCGCAGCCCCTGGTCCCAGGGCAATTGCCCGAAGAACCTGCGCGAGGCGCGTGAGGCGGGCGGCACGTTCCGGGCCGAGATCGACCTGCCGTTCCGGCCCGGGCTTCTGGGCCTGGAGCCGGGCCAGCCGGTCATCCTGCTGTACTGGACCGGTCGGGCGCGGCGCGACATGATCGTGCTGAACCCAGCGCACCGCGACGGCCCGACCGGAGTCTTCGCGCTGCGCGCACCCGCCCGCCCCAACCCCGTCGCGGTGGGCGTGGTCCGGTTGCTGGAGATCGACCGGGCGGCGGGACTGCTGGCCCTCGATGCGCTTGATGCCTTTGACGGCACTCCGCTTCTGGACATCAAGCCCTGGCTGCCCTCGGTCGATGTGCCGCCGCCGCACCTGTGACCCCGCCTTCATTTACCCCGCCCGAAAGCTGCGCTACATCCCGGGACGGGCGTTTCAGGCAGGGCGGAAATGCAGGGATTTCAGTCGGCACCAGATCACGACAGCTATGATGTGGTGATCATCGGCGGGGCGATCATGGGGTCGTCGACGGCCTGGTGGCTGACGCGGCTGGGCTTCTCCGGCCGGGTCCTGGTGGTCGAGCGCGACCCCACCTATGAAAAGGCCGCGACGACGCTGAGCTTCTCTTGCATCCGCCAGCAGTTCTCGACCGAGCTGAACATCCGCATCTCGCAGTTCGGTGCCGATTTCGTGCAGTCGCTGCGCGCGCAGATGGGCGGGGACGACCGGGTGCCCGCGCTGAAGATCCAGAACTTCGGCTACCTCTACCTGGCCGATGACGCGGGGTTTGCCGACGCCCTTCGCGCCAACCAGAAGGTGCAGGCGGCGGCGGGTGCGGGGACGCGGCTGCTGGCGCCCGACCAGATCGCGGCGGAATTCCCGTTCATGATGGTGGACGACCTGGTGCTGGGCAGCCTGAACACCAGGGACGAGGGGTATTTCGACGGCTCGACCGTCTTTGACTGGTTCCGCCGCAAGGCCTGTGAGGCGGGGGTGGACTACGTGGCGGACGAGGTGGTGGGGCTGGATGTCTCGGGGTCGCAGGTCACGGGCGTGCGGCTGAAATCGGGGCGGACGGTCGGCTGCGGAACGGTGGTGAACGCCGCGGGCACCCGGGGGACGAAGGTGGCGGCGATGGCCGGGATCGTCCTTCCGATCGAGCCGCGCAAGCGCTTCAACTGGGTGATCCAGGCGGCAAGGCCTCTGGACCGCCCGCTGCCGCTTGTCATTGATCCCACAGGGGTTTTCGCCCGCGAGGTGGGTGGCGGGATCTACATGGCGGGGGGGCATGCCGATGTCGATCCGGCAGTGGATCACGACGATTTCGTCATGGATCAGGACCTGTGGCTGGACAAGATCTGGCCTGCGCTGGCGACCCGCATCCCGGCCTTCGAGGCGGTCAAGGTGATCAGCGAATGGG
>PNNE01000195.1 GCA_013824055.1 Rhodobacter sp.
GGGAGGCGGCGTATTTCGAATGGCGGATCTTGATCTCCTGAAAATCCTCGACGCCCCAGAGATTGCGGTTCTGGCACACCGCCCGCAGGTAGAAGCTCGCCATGCCGAGGGTCTTCGCACCCACCTCGGAGTTCCAGCAGTAGAAGCCCCGGAAGTAGAGGTCGGGGGAACCGTCGGGCAGCCGGCCCGCCTCGATGGGGTTGTGATCGTCGACCAGGAACAGGAAGACATCGCGGTCCGAGGCATAGAGCGTGGTCGTGTCGCGGCTGATTTCGACATCGGGGTTGTAGACCCCGGTCGACCAGTCGAGCACGCCCGGCACCTTCCAGCGCGTATCACCAGTGCCATTGCCCGCGATGCGCTGCACCGCCTCGACCAGCTCATGGTCGTGGATGCGGCCGTAGTCGGGGCCGGTCACGGCGCGCAGTTCCATGCGGCCATCCTCGGTCTCGAAGGTCTTCACCTGCTCGGCGCGGTGGTTGGTCAGACCGTATTGCAGGTTGATCCCCGCCAGCGGCGCAGGCAACTGCCGCAGGTAGGACGCCGGAGCGCCGACGATGCTGGCAAGCTGGCCGAACGCCCAATGGGTGGGTGCCACCGGTTCATGTGCCTTCGGCAGCATCAAGTGCAACCGCTCGGCGCTGTCGCGCGCGGCCTCGACCCGGATGTCCGCCGTCTGCACCACCCGGCTGCGGCTGCGCTCGGAGCGGCCTTTCACATTGGCCCAGAGATCGTCGAGCGACAGATACCGCTCGTCGTCGGGGCGGTTGAACCATTCGGACGACACTCGCCCGTTCCGCTCACCCCGGCTCACATCCACCTTCCAGCCACCGGCTCGCGCCGGCGCGACCGGATCCAGAATTTCCACAACGCCCATCGGCTATCTCCCGTGACAGGCGCCGGGAGCCACTCTCCCGAGCCTTTAACCCGTCACCGGGAAACCGGCACTCCTCTCACTCTAGAAGGCGGTCAGTCGCTAAGGTCATCATGAATGACAGCTTCGCCCTCTCGCGCGCCTGCTGGCTGGTCACCTACCCGCTGGCCGGCGGGATCGGCGCCGGTGCCCGGACTGTGCGTCACGGCGCTCATCGGCGCGGCTGGCCTTGTTGCGGTGCTGCGCCTCTGGCCCGCGAACGATCAGACGATCTTGCGGCACGACCTTCCTGACCTGTCCGCCGATTATCTCCACCTGTCAGAACACGGGCCCCACCACACCCATGCCGTCTTCATCTACAACCTGCATCGCCGTTGGCCGAAGGCGGCATGAAGTACGGCCGACACAATTGTCAGGCGGCCAGATAGCGGGTGAAGACCTCGGTTGAGCCATCGCGGCCGATCAGCAGGACGTCGTAGGCCTCGCGGCTGTCCTCCGGTCCCATGCCGGGCGATCCATAGGGCATCCCAGGCACGGCAAGCCCGATCGCGTCCGGCCGCTCCTCGAGCAGGCGCCGGATGTCGGCCGCAGGGACATGGCCTTCAAGCACATATCCCTCGATCATCCCTGTGTGGCAGGAGATCATTCTTTGAGGCACACCCACTTCGGCCTTGTAGGTCATCAGGAGCGTGCCGTAGCGCTCCTCGTCCGTCACGGTGAAACCCTCGTCCCGAAGATAGGCGACCCAGGCGTTGCAGCATTCGCAGCCGGTTCCCTTTACGACATGGATCGACGGGCCCGCGCTGCGCACCGGACTGGCCGCGAAAGTCGCGATGGCGAGGCCGGACAGCAGCATCGTGCGGCGGGTCAGAAGGGGCGTGTTGGTCATGTGGCTCTCCGGAACAGGTGTGGCTGTCAGGTCAGAACCCTGCGTATCTTCGGCAGGGCGAAGCGGCGGTCCTCGTGGTAGTCGATAATGCTGGCAAAGCGCCCATCGGCGCGGAACAGGAACACACCGGCAGTGTGGTCCATGGTGTAATCCCCGTCGCGGGGCACCTTTTCGAACCGGGCGCGGAAGCCTGCGACGGCGCGTTCGACCTCGGCCAGCGAGCCGGTCAGGCCGGTGATCCGTGGATCGAAGTTTGCCAGGTAGTCGGCCAGAACTTGCTGTGTATCCCGTTCGGGATCGACGGTGATGAAGACGGTGTTCAGCCGGTCGGCGTCGGGCCCGAGCTCTCCCAGCCAGCCCGAGATGTCGCTGAGGGTGGTTGGGCAGACATCGGGGCACCAGGTGAAGCCGAAGAAGGCCATTGTCGGGCGGCCGATCCAGTCTGCCGGGCGCACCGGTTCACCGCGATGGTTGGTCAGGGCAAAGCCCATCTCGCCGATGGGCAGTGGCAGAAGCGCGGCGGGCGGCTGCGCGCGGCCGCGGCTTTGCCACCAGCCGAGGCCGAGCGTGAAGGCCAGTGCCCCGCTCGCGCCTCCCAGACCAAGGATCAGTTGGCGTCGTCGCAATCCGGACCCTCCGCCCGTAGCGACAGAACCTCGACATTGACGACGACTTCCCCGGATTTCTGGAAGGAGAGTGTCACCGGGAAACTGTCGCCTTCGGCCAATGTAGCGGTCAGGCCCATCAGCATCCCGTGATAGCCGCCGGGCGCCAGTTCGACACTCTCGCCTGCCGGAACCGGGATCGACATAGCGTGTGGCATTGAGGCGACGCCGTCTGTGACAACAGTTTCATGCAGCATCGGCATGCCCGCAGCCGGGGTCGCGATGCCGATCAGCGCATCGTCTGTGCTGCCGTTGTTCGTGATCTCGACATAGAACACCCCCGGCCGGTCCGCGCCGATGGTGGCGCGGGACCAGGCGTGTTCGATATTGAGATCGCCCAAGGTGACGGTTTCGCAGGCCAGCACGGGGGCGGCGGACAAGGTGAGGAGGGCTGAGAGGATCAGGGATTTCATTGGGTTCACAATCTGGGTTGAAGGTCGGCAAGGATATCGGTGGCGGGCGTGCCGTAGGTGAACTGACGCAACCAGTCGCCTTCCGGGCTGATCAAGTAGAGCGCCGGGCTGTGCGACATGGTGTAGCCGTCGGGGGCGGCGGTATCACCCTCGCGCGCGTAGAAGATGCGGAAGCTGTCCGCCGCGGCGCGGGTCTGTGCCTCGTCCCCGGCAAGTCCGATGATCGACGGGTGGAACGCCGCGGTGAACTCGGCCAGCCCCAGTCTGCGATCCCGTTCGGGATCGATCGAGATGAACAGAGGCTGCACAAGGGCAGCGTCGTCGCCCAGATCGTCCATCACCTGCGCCACTTCGGAAAGTGTTGTCGGGCAGACGTCCGGGCAGTTGGTGAAGCCGAAGAAGACCAGAAGATGCTGGCCCGCAAATTCGGCAGGGGTGCGCATACGCCCCTCAGCATCGGGAAGCGAAAAGGTCGGCCGGAAGTCGGCTTGCGGGACAGCCTCCGGCGTGCGGTTTGGCAACAGCACAAGCAGCCCATAGACCAGCGTGGCCAGTCCCGCCGCCGCCCAGAGGATTTTCTGTAACCTTGTCAACCGCATCCGTAACCTGCCTGTTTATTGCTCTCTGTCTAAAACCTCCAGCCGCTTGAGGTTCAAGCCCGAATTCGTGCTCTCACCGAAGGGTGAAGGGTCAGCCCAAAAGCACGGTCGACAACAGGTTCACGTTCAGCACGATGATGACGGCGGCGATCAACCAGCAGAGGCCCGTCAGCCAGCGGGGGGCGACCAGATCACCCATCTTGGCGCGGCTGGCGGTGAACATGACCAAAGGCACGATGGCGAAGGGCAGTTGGAAGGACAGCACCACCTGGCTCAGGATCAGCAGCTCACCCACGCCCTCACTGCCGTAGAGCAGGATCACGAAGACCGCCGGGATGATGGCAAGGCCGCGGGTGATCAGCCGCCGCGCCCAGGGGGCGATGCGCAGCCGAATGAAGCCTTCCATCACGATCTGCCCGGCCATCGTGGCTGTGACAGTGGAGTTCAGGCCTGCGCACAAAAGCGCCACCCCGAACAGGACCGGCGCCAGTGACGACCCCAGCAGCGGCTCCAGCAACAGGTGCGCCTTGTCGATCTCGGCCACGTCATTTTCGCCGACGGTGTAGAAGGCGGCAGCGGCAAGGATCAGGATCGAGGCATTGATCGTCAACGCGAACATCAGCGCAATGGTGCTGTCCCAGGTCGCCAACCGCAGCGCCTCGCGCTTGGCGGGCAGGTCCATGCCAAAGGCGCGGGTCTGCACGATGCCCGAATGCAGATAGAGGTTATGCGGCATGACCGTGGCCCCGATGATGCCAAGCGCGAGGTAGAGCATCGTCGGGTTGCTGACGATCTCGCTGCTTGGGGCGAACCCGGCGATGACCTCGCCCCAGACCGGGTCGGCCTGCGCGATCAGCACGACGAAACAGGCCGCGATCAGCGCCATCAGCGAGATGATCAGCGCCTCGATCCAGCGAAAGCCCTTGTTCTGCAGCCACAGGATCAGGAACACGTCTGCGGCGGTGATGAAGATGCCGATCTCCAAAGGAATGCCGAACAACAGGTTCAGGCCGATGGCGGTGCCGATCACCTCGGCCAGGTCGGTGGCGATGATGGCCAGCTCGGCGAAAACCCAAAGGGGCACCGACATCCATTTCGGGAAAGCATCGCGGCAGGCCTGCGCCAGATCGCGGCCCGAAGCGACGGCCAGCCGCGCGCAGAGCGATTGCAGAAGGATCGCCATGATATTCGACAGCAGGGCGACGAACAGCAGCGTGTAGCCAAAGGCCGCACCACCGGCGAGCGAGGTCGCCCAGTTGCCGGGGTCCATGTAGCCTACGGCCACCAGATAGCCGGGGCCGATGAAGGCGAGGAACCGGCGGAACCGGCTGGTGCCGCCGTTGCCGACCGCAATGGTGCGGAAGACCTCGGAAAGTGAGGGCGTCTCGCGCTCTTGTCGCCAGGCTGGGGTGGACATGGTTTAGGGCGCTCCCGGGTTTCGTCACGATCCCGACAAGACGTGGCGCATAAAGTTAGACAGTGCTAACAATCTGCCCCGCGACTTTACTTGTCAATCCATCCTGTGCGACACTCTGCAGATGACCGAGCTCGACCCTGACACCCGCACCGCGCCGCTCGACGGCCCCGCAGACCCGCGCACCGAGGCGTTTCAGGGCGTGCGCGAGGCACGGCGCAATGAACTGGCCGAGGACTATGTCGAACTGATCGCCGAACTGATCCACCAACACGGCGAAGCGCGCCCCGTAGACATCGCCGCCCGGCTTGGTGTGAAGGTGCCGACAGTGAGCAAGACCCTCGACCGTCTCGCGCGCGAGGGGCTGATCACCCGCGCAAAGTATCGGTCGGTCTTTCTGACCGACACGGGCCGCGCGCTGGCCAAGGAATGCCGGCGGCGGCACGAGATCGTACTGCGGTTCCTGATCAGCCTTGGCCTTGACCCCGAGACGGCAGAGCGCGACGCCGAAGGCATCGAGCATCACGTCAGCGAACGAACGCTGGCGCTCTTCGCGGCCTTCGCCAATCGGTCCTGATCGGCCTCAGCTGTTCTCGACTGCAAACCGCACATCTGCGATCAGGCTGTCTGCGCTGAAGTTCTCCAGCCGCCTGCCGTTCAGAAAGAAGGTCGGCGTCTGTCGAATGGCCAAGGCTTCGACGTCGGCTGCGTCCTGGTTGAGGATGCCAGTAATCCCCGGAAAGAGCTTGTCGCTTTCCGCCCTTTCGAGATCGAGCCCCGCGGCCCCGGCGATTTCCCAGGCCACGTCCAGCTGCGGCGAACCATGCACGGCCCAGCCCGGTTGCTGTTCCAGCAGCGCATCCAGTACCGGCTCGAACTTGTCCTGCATCCGCGCGGCCTCAAGGATGCGCACGGCCTCGTCCGAGCCTTCGTGGAAGACGGTATAGCGCAGCACGACGCGGACCTGCGTCGGAAACTGCCTCCGGATCTCCTGCACCACCGGGTGATAGGCGCGGCAGGCCTCGCAGGACGGATCGAAGAACTCGACCAGTGTGACGGGCGCATCGGAGGGGCCAAAGCTGGGGGAATAATCCCGGACCAGAAGCGCCTGGTCGGCTGTTGGCGCGGCAGCGGCGGCCGCTTCCGCCTCGGCAGCGCGGCGC
>PNNE01000354.1 GCA_013824055.1 Rhodobacter sp.
GACCCGGTGGCTGGCGACAGCTTTACCGTGATCGGCGAGGCGGGTGCGGGGCATGGCTTTGCCGGCAAGGTCGAAGCGGACCAGGCGGTCCGAATCTTCACCGGCGCGCCGGTGCCTGAAGGTGCCACCCGCGTCGTGATCCAGGAGGATGTGACCCGCGACGGCGACAGGATCACCGTGAAGCCCGGTGCGGACGCGGGGCCTCACATCCGCCCCCAGGGCCAGGATTTCCGCGTCGGAGACAGCCTCTCGCCCCGCCTGCTGCGTCCCAATGATCTTGCCCTGCTGGCGGCGATGAACATCCCGGCGGTCCAGGCCACGCGCCGCCCGGTCGTGGCCCTGGTCGCCACCGGAGACGAGCTGGTGATGCCGGGCGAAGACCCGGCACCTGACCAGATCATCGCCTCGAACAGCTTTGCGCTGAAGGCGATGGTCGAGGCCGGGGGCGGCCTCGCCCGCCTGCTGCCCATCGCGCGCGACACCGAGGCGGAACTTGCCACCGTGCTTGGCCTTGCCGCCGAGGCCGACCTGATCGTCACCATCGGCGGCGCCTCGGTGGGCGACCACGACCTGGTCGGTCGCGTCGCGGGACTGGAGCACAGTTTCTGGAAACTTGCGCTGCGCCCCGGCAAGCCCTTGCTGGCGGGGCGGCTGAACGGCGTGCCGCTGCTGGGCCTGCCCGGCAACCCGGTCAGCGCCATCGTCTGCGGGCATCTCTTCCTCTTGCCGATGGTCCGCGCCATGCTGGGCCGCCCGGATGCTGCCCCGAAACCACGACAGGCGCGGCTGACCACCGCCCTGCCCGCCAACGGTCCCCGCGCGCATTACATGCGGGCGCGGCTGACCCCCGGCGAGGGTCTGCCGGAAATCACCCCCTTCGACCGGCAGGATTCGGCGCTTCTGTCGATCCTGGGCCAGGCCGATGCCCTGTTGATCCGTCCCGTCGACGCAGCCGCCTGTCACGCCGGAGCCACGGTTCCCTATCTGCCGCTTCAGGGGTCTGTGGATATTTCTTGACACAAACCGGGAACACGGGCAGAACATTACGCAAACGCATGATGTGGGAGAGAACCCCGTGCTGACACGCAAGCAGTTGGAACTTCTGGACTTCATCAAGACGCGGATGGACCGCGACGGGGTGCCGCCCTCTTTCGACGAGATGAAGGACGCGCTGGATCTGCGGTCCAAGTCCGGCATCCACCGGCTGATCACCGCGCTGGAGGAGCGTGGCTTCATCCGCCGCCTCGCCCACCGGGCCCGCGCGCTGGAAATCGTCAAGCTGCCCGAAGCGATGGAAAAACCCGGCTTCAGCCCCAAGGTGATCACCGGCGACAAGGTCGATCCGCCGCGCGGGGCAATGCCCGTCTCCACTGTCCATGCGATTGAACTGCCGGTGATGGGCCGGATTGCCGCCGGTGTGCCGATCGAGGCGATCTCGGAAGTGTCGCACCACGTGGCCGTGCCGGGCTCGATGCTGTCGGGCAAGGGCCAGCACTATGCGCTTGAGGTCAAAGGCGATTCCATGATCGAGGCCGGGATCAACGACGGTGACATCGTGGTGATCCGCGAACAGAGCACCGCTGACAACGGCGACATCGTCGTGGCTCTGGTCGAAGATCACGAGGCGACGCTGAAGCGCTTTCGCCGCCGCGGCACCATGATCGCGCTGGAAGCCGCCAACCCGGCCTACGAGACGCGGGTGTTTCCCGACCACCTGGTCAAGGTGCAGGGCCGTCTGGTCGGGCTGATCCGCAGCTACTGAGCGGCTGGCCGCAGATCGCTGGCCAGAAGGCTGGGCAACTCGACCTCGCGCGCGGGCGGTGACCACAGCCGCCGCGCGCCCTTGGTCGGCTCGATCAGGATGCCACCCGCGTCGGTCCAGATCGCAAGGGGACCGGTTGCCGCCAGCGTCCTCTGGTCGATCAGCGGGCAATCCTCGGGCGGCAGCTCCGGCTCGGCCGCAAGGATCACCAGAGCGGCCTCGACGCAGACCCGCGCCAGCTTGGCCTCGGCCCCCTTGCCGGTCAGGGACACCACGCGCAGACCGGCCAGGGTGAACCAGCGCTCGCCTTTCGGCCCGTCGAATCCCGGACGCTCGGCCGCCTTGGCCTGTGGCAGAAGGTCGCCATCGTTCTGCAACCAGTTCTCTGCCGCGAAACCGCCGCCCTTCGGCGCCGAAAGCGCGCGCCCCTCCGGCCCCGCAAGCCCCAGAAGCCGGCCATCGCCCGAGACAAGCAGCACCGGCCGCTCGGCCGTGACCCATAGCGCCAGCGCAGCCAGCACCGGCAGCAGGCCCAGCAGCTGCACCCTGCCGCGCCAGAGGATCAGCCAGATCGCCCCCAGCGTGAACACCGGCAGCGCCCAGGGCCCCGGCGCGGGGATCGCCGTCACCGCCCCCTCCAGCCCGGCAATCCAGTGCGCCACGAACAGGATCCAGCGCGCGCCCTGCTCCATGAACCACAGCGGCAGCCAGGCCAGGCCGATGGGGGCCAACAGCGCCGCCACCGCCCCCGCCGGCATGATCACCGCGCCCATCACCGGGACGGTCAGCACGTTGGCGAGAAGCCCATAGTCGGTGAACCGGTTGAAATGCGCGGCGGCATAGGGCGCGGTCGACAGGCCCCCGATCAACGAGGACAGGACCAGCGTGAAGACCGGCATCAGCCAGCGCGGCAGGCGTTCGCGGTAGATGCTGCCATCCAGCGCCGCAAAGCCCACGATCAGCGCGACGGTGGCGGCGAAGGACATCTGAAAGCCGGGTTCCAGCAGGCTTTCGGGTTTCAGCAGCAGCAGGATCATCGCCGCCACCGCCACCGAACGCAGTGTAAGCGCCCGGCGATCCAGCAGCACGGCACCAAGCAGGACCGCGATCATGATGAAGGCGCGCTCGGTCGCGACATTTGCGCCCGACAGCAGCAGATAGAACAGGGCCACGGCCAGGCTGACCAGCGCCGCGACCTTCTTGGTGTTCACCCGCAAGGCAATGAAGGGGATCAGCGCCAGGCCATAGCGGAACAGCGCGAAGACGAAGGCGGTCAGAAAGGCCATGTTCATCCCCGAGATCGCCAGAAGATGCGCCAGTGAGCTGTCGCGCAAGGCCTGCACCGTGTCCTCGGTGATCGCCGACCGGTCCCCCGTCATCGCCCCCGCCGCAAAAGCCCCCGGCTGGCCCTCCATGTGCGCCAGCATCCCCAGAGTAAGCCAGGTCCGCAGCCGGTCGATCGGCAGCGCGCCATCCGTGGGTTCCTCCAGCAAGAGGACGGGCGTGCGCGTGTAGCCCACCGCCCCCAGCTGATCGAAAAAGGCCATGCGGCGGAAGTCGAAGGCCCCCGGCTCGACCGGCCCTTCCGGGGCCGCAAGGTGCGCGGTCAGGATCACCACCTGGCCGGGTGTGGGTTTCAGCCAGTCCTGTTCGCCCTGCAAGGAGACGCGGACGCGCAGCGGGGTCCGTTCGGGAGAAACCCTCTGCAACACGACCTGATCCAGCGTCAGGCGCAGGGCGTCGGATTGCGAGCGGTCGATCTTGACGATCCGCCCCTCCACCGGGCCGTAGTAGCGGAAGGTCAGCATCGGGGCGTCCAGCGAATGGGCGCGGATGCCTGCCGCGCTCCAGCCGATCGCAAGGGCCGCCACCGCAAGACCAAGCGGCCGCGCAAGCTCGGACCGCCAGCCAAGGCCCAGGCCCCCCGCCACCAGCAGAGCCGCCAGAGCGTAGCTTCCGGCGCCCGGCTCGCTTTCCAGGGTGAACCAGATGCCGATCCCGCAGCCGATCAGCACGGCGATCCAGGGAAACAGCAGCCCCCGCGCCGTCTGCAGCGCCTCCAGCGGCGCGATCAGGGCCCTGGCGACGGCCACCTTGTTTCCCACCCCGCGATTGCCTAAACCCACGCCAACCCTACGCCGCTCATGGTTTCCGAAAGGTTAACACCGTCATGTCCTCCCCCGTCGTCACCCGCTTTGCGCCCTCGCCCACCGGGTATCTGCACATCGGCGGCGGCCGGACGGCGCTGTTCAACTGGCTTTACGCCCGGGGGCGCGGCGGCAGGTTCCTGCTTCGGATCGAGGATACCGACCGCGAACGCTCCACCCCCGAGGCGACCGCGGCAATCCTGCGCGGCTTGACCTGGCTCGGCCTCGACTGGGACGGCGAGGTGGTCAGCCAGTTCGAACGCCGCGACCGCCATGCCGAGGTGGCACAGCAGATGCTTGCGCGAGGAACGGCTTACAAGTGCTTCTCGACGCAGGAAGAAATCGCCGCCTTCCGCGCGGCGCAAGAGGCTGCGGGCGCAAGCTATGCCGTCTTCCAGAGCCCCTGGCGCGATGCCGACCCTGCGACCCACCCCGACGCCCCCTTCGCCATCCGGATGAAGGCCCCCCGCACCGGCGAGACCATCATCGACGACCAGGTCCAGGGCCGCGTGGTGATCAGGAACGAGACGCTGGACGACATGATCGTGCTGCGGTCCGACGGAACCCCGGTCTACATGCTGGCCGTGGTGGTGGACGACCACGACATGGGGGTCACGCATGTGATCCGCGGCGACGACCACCTGAACAATGCCGCCCGCCAGCAGATGGTCTATGACGCGATGGGCTGGCAGATCCCGGTCTGGGCGCATATCCCGCTGATCCACGGGCCGGACGGCAAGAAGCTGTCCAAGCGCCACGGCGCCACGGGGGTCGAGGAGTACCAGGCGATGGGCTACCCGGCGGCGGGGATGCGGAACTACCTGACGCGGCTTGGCTGGGCGCATGGCGACGCCGAGATCTTCACCAGCGCCGAGGCGATGAAGATGTTCGACCTGTCGGGAATCGGTCGCGCTCCGGCGCGGCTGGATTTCAAGAAGCTGGAAAACACCTGCGGCCACCACATGGCCATGGCAGAGGATGCCGCACTGCTGCACGAATTGCAGGCCTATCTGGCCGCAGCGGGCCGTCCCGCGCTGACCGAACGGCAGAAAAGCCTGATGCTGCAGGCTTTGCCCTTCCTCAAGTCATCTGCGAAGACCTTCCCGGAACTGCTTGATAAGGCGACATTCCTGATGGTTTCGCGACCCGTCGCCCGGGATGCGAAGGCACAAGAGGCGCTGGATACGGTATCCCGTGGTATACTGAAATCGTTGACGCCGCGCCTGCATAATGCTAGTTGGACGAAAGAGGCGCTTGAGCCCATCCTGACCGGCGTTGCCGCGGAAAACGGCATCGGGTTCGGCAAACTCGCGGCGCCCCTGCGTGCGGCCCTTTCAGGCCGAACTGTTACACCTTCGGTTTACGACATGATGCTAACCATCGGTCGGGAAGAAACCGTCGCCAGGCTGTCGGACGCCGCTTCATGAAGGGCGCCCCCCGGCCTTGAACCCACCCCAGCCGGGGTGCAGGATAGCAATGGCCGCCCCTGCCAGGGACGACCGCCATGACCGGGGAGCACCATGTCCGATACTGTCGCAAAGCTTGAGCTGAACGGGACCACCTACGACCTTCCCGTCCACAAACCCACTCTCGGCCCCGATGTGCTGGACATCCGCAAGCTGTACGGCGAGGCGGACGTGTTCACCTATGACCCGGGCTTCACCTCGACAGCCGCCTGCGAAAGCGCCATCACCTATATCGACGGCGACAAGGGCGAGCTCTTGTATCGCGGCTATCCCATTGAACAGCTGGCAGAAAAGTCGACCCACCTCGAGGTGTGCTATCTGCTGCTGTACGGTGAACTGCCGAATGCGGCCCAGCTGGCCGACTTCACCAACCGGGTGACCAAGCACACGATGGTGCATGAACAGATGCACTACTTCTTCCGCGGTTTCCGCCGCGACGCGCATCCGATGGCGACGATGGTGGGCGTGGTCGGCGCGATGGCGGCCTTCTATCACGACAGCACCGACATCAACGACCCCTGGCAGCGTGAGGTTGCGGCGATCCGCATGATCGCCAAGCTGCCGACCA
>PNNE01000200.1 GCA_013824055.1 Rhodobacter sp.
TGTCCCTACGGTGCGCGCGAAATGGATGCGGACCAGGGTGTGATGAAGAAATGCACGCTTTGCGTCGACCGGATCTACAACGAAACCCTGCCCGAGGAGGACCGCGAACCGGCCTGCGTCCGTACATGCCCGACCAACGCGCGGCATTTTGGTGATCTGGCGGACCCTGGCAGCGCGGTCTCGCAGCTCGTGGCCGCGCGGGGCGGCTACGACCTGATGCCGGAGATGGGGACCAGGCCCACCAACAAGTACCTGCCGCCGCGGCAGAAGGGACCGGGGTCGGCCAGTCCGCTTGCGCCGCTGCTGGACGTCAGGGCCACCGGGATCGCCGGCTGGCTGGACCGGATGCTGGGGAAGATCTGAGATGCATCCCGCTCCGTCGGTGATCCTGTTCTCCACGCTTTCGGGCCTGGGATTGGGCTTCCTCGCCTTTCTGGGCTGGGGGGCGTTGCAGCCATCGGGCTGGGCGGCGTTCTTGCTTTGGGCGCTGGGCTACGCGCTGGCGCTGGGGGGGCTGATGGCCTCGACCTTCCATCTGGGCAACCCGCGTAACGCCCTGAAAGCATTCACGCAATGGCGCACAAGCTGGCTTTCGCGCGAGGCCTGGGCCGCAGTGGCCACGCTGGTCGTCCTTGCGCCTGTCGCGCTGGCGGACATCTTCGGGCTGGCCCTGCCGCGCCTGGTCGGCCAGATCGGCGGGACCCTGGCGCTCCTGACCGTCTTCACCACCGCGATGATCTACACCCAGATCAGGGCCGTCCCGCGCTGGCATCATTGGCTGACACCGGTCATGTTCCTGACCTTCGCGCTGGCGGGGGGCGCGATGCTGGCCGACCGCGCCTGGGCTCCGGTCTTGCTTGTGGTGACGGGAATAGTGCTTCTCGCGGTCTGGAGGATCGGCGACGGGGCCTTCGCGCGCGCCGGGCAGACCATGGGCACGGCCACGGGCCTCGACACGTTGGGGGTGCCCTCGGTGCTTGACCCGGCGCATACGGCGGGGAACTACCTGAAACGCGAGATGATCTTTGTGGTGGGCCGCAAGCATGCCGCCAAGCTGCGGAAGATCGCTTTGCTGCTTGCGTCGGTTCTGCCGGCCTTGATCCTGTTTCTTCCGTCTGGCGTCTGGGGCATCGCTCTGGCGTCCTGCCTGCATCTGGCGGGGGCGCTTGCCGCGCGCTGGCTGTTCTTTGCCGAAGCCGAGCATGTCGTGGGGCTTTACTACGGTGCGCGGGGATGATCCTTTCACGCCCATGAGCGCGTTCAAGACCTATGACATCCGCGGCCGTCTCGGGACGGACCTGACCGAAACCATCGCCCACCGGATCGCCCGGGCCTTTGCCACCGTTATCGGGGCAGAGGCTGTCGTGCTGGCACGCGATTGCCGGGAAAGCTCGCCCGCGCTGGCCGACGCGGTGGCGGCCGGGCTGATGGCGCAGGGCGTCCGGGTGCTGGACCTCGGCCTGGCCGGCACCGAGGAGATGTATTTCGCCACGGCGCATCTGGGGGCAGGGGGCGGGATCTGCGTCACCGCCTCGCACAATCCGCGCGAATACAACGGGATGAAGCTGGTGGGGCGCGGGGCCGTGCCGCTGCCGGATGCGGCTTTCGCCCGGATTCGCAGCCTGACCGAAGGTGGCGAGGCGATCGCCGCGGCCCCCGGCGGCGCGCGCGAGGATCGGTCGGGCATTCGTGCGGACTATGTGGCGCATGTCGCCGCGCTGGTGGGTCCGGGGATCGGGCCGCTTCGTCTGGTGATGAATGCCGGAAACGGGGCGGCGGGGCCGACGCTGGACGCCCTGGCCGAGGGTTTGGCGGCGCGTGGTGCGCGGCTGGACCTGGTGCGGATGCACCATGCGCCGGATGGCAGCTTCCCCAACGGCATCCCCAACCCGCTTCTGCCAGAGAACCGCCCGGTGACGGCAAAGGCGGTACAGGCCGCAGGGGCGGATTTCGGAGTGGCGTTCGACGGCGATTTCGACCGCTGCTTCCTGTTTGACGGCGAAGGCGGCTTCGTGGATGGCGAGCATGTCGTCGCACTTCTGGCGGCAGCGCATCTGGCGGGCGAACCGGGCGCCACGATCATCCACGATCCTCGCGTCATCTGGGCCGTGCAGGACGCCGTGCGACAGGGGGGGGGGCGGTCGGTGCTGGCGCCGACGGGGCACGTGTTCCTGAAGGCCGCGATGCGCCGCGAGGGTGCGGTCTACGGCGGCGAGATGAGCGCGCACCACTATTTCCGCGGCTTCATGGCCTGCGATTCGGGGATGATCCCCTGGCTGATGGTCGCCCGTCTGGCAAGCCGGTCCGGGCGCAGCCTGACCGAGATGGTCGGTGCGCTGCGGCACGATTTCCCATCTTCGGGAGAGATCAACTTCCGTGTCAGGGACCTGCCCGCGGTTGTCGCGCGCGTCGAGGCGGAGCTGGCGCCGAGCGCCCGAAACACGGACCGCACCGATGGGCTGAGCCTGGATTTCGGAGAGTGGCGGCTGAACCTGCGCGCTTCCAACACCGAGCCGCTCTTGCGGCTGAACGTCGAGGCGCGGGGGGACGCGGGCCTGGTGGCCGAAGGCGTGGCCCGCGTCCGCCAGCTGATCGAGGGCTGACGCCCCTCAGGCCGAAACGGTTGTGCCGGTCGGCTGCTTGCGGATCAGCGGCCAGCCGCGACGGAAGACCGGGATCACCGGCAGGTCGTCGGCCAGGGCCTGCAGGCGGCTTTCGCGCTGCTGCAGGCGGGCAATCTCGGCCCGGATATCAGAGAGTTCGTCGGCGAGTGTGAGGCGGGAAGCGGCCATCATGGTCCTCCTTTGTTCTGTCTGGCCAGCATCGACTCGATTCCTGAAGACTTTGCTAAGTGACAGAACGAAAGCAGATTGTTTCTGTCTTGGCGGCTTGTCTTGTCGACCTGCCGGGGGCACCCTGAACCAGCTTGCAAGGTGGGAGCCATGTGGGAGTTCAGCATTTTCCGGGCGCTGGGTCTGATGATCCGGACCTGGCCATTCATCATTCTGCGGGCGGCGATCCATCTGCTGATCGCGGCCTTGCTTGTCGTGGCGGCCGGTGCGGGGGTCGCGGCTGGTCAGGCGCTGGCGGGGGAACCGTTCGGATCGTCGGCGGCACTGCTGGGCGGCGGGGCGGGCCTGGTTTTCGGGGCGCTTGCGGTTGCTGTCCTGCGTGGCCGCCTGCTGCATCGGATGACCGCCCCGCATCTTGCCGCGCTGGTCGAGGCGCTGGATCATCGGCCGCTGCCGGCCGGTCGTCGCCAGGTCGCGCTGGCCAATGCCATCGTGGCGGAGCGCTTCGGCGACGCGCCGACCCTTCTGGCGCTGGACACTCTGATCCGCGGGGTGATCCGCACGGCCACGGGGCTGGTGGATGGCCTGCTGGCCGACATCCTGCCGGCCTCGGCCCTGGACCGGCTTGCACGCGCGTCGGGCGCCCAGTTAAGGCTGACGATGGGGTTGATCGACGCCGTCGTCCTGGCCCATGCCACGAGAACCCGGTCGGAAAATGCCTGGGAAGCGGCGCATGACGGGTTGGTGCTCTACACTCAGAACGCAAGGCCGCTGATGGTCAGCGCGGTCTGGCTGTCGCTGGTCGGCTGGGCGCTGGCGGGCCTTGTGGCCCTTGCCGCAGTGCCGTCGATGACACCGCTGGCCGAAGCCCTGCCTGGCGTGCCCTGGGCGGTCCCCCTTGCCGCGCTGATCTTCGGCTGGGCGGTAAAGGCCGCGCTCTTTGATGCCTTTGCGCTGGCCTGCATGCTGCAACTTCATCTTCGCCTGACTCTGGATCAGGACCCCTTGCCGGAATGGCGCGGTCGGCTGACCCAGGTTTCGGACAAGTTCCGCCAGCTTGGTGAACAGGCGCTGCGCTGGCGCTCGGGGGCGGCGCAGGACATCTGACCTGTGCAGTCCAGCCACCGGCAAAGGCATGAAATCGCACCGAAGGCCGGTTGCGGCACCCTTGCTTCTGTGGCAAGACTGACCCCAGATGCCAACCAGACCGATGAGTTCAGAATGAGCGAATTCGCCAGCCGCCGCGTGATGATGGTGGATACTCAGGTCCGCCCCTCGGACGTGACCAAGTTCCCGATCATTGACGCGATGCTGTCGGTCCCGCGCGAAACCTTCGTGCCCGATGACAAGCGCGAGGCGGCCTATGTCGGCGAGAACCTGACGCTTGCCCCCGGTCGGGTCGTGCTGGAGGCGCGGACGCTGGCCAAGCTTCTGGACGGGCTGGACATTCAGCCGACCGAGCTGGTGCTGGATGTGGGCTGCGGGCTGGGCTATTCGTCCGCGGTCATCGCGCGGCTGGCCGAAACCGTCGTCGCCCTGGAAGAGGACGAGGGGCTCGCCGCCGACGCGCAGCGCATCCTGTCCGAAGCGGGTGTGGACAATGCCGTCACGGTCACGGGCAAGCTGGCCGAGGGTTCGGCGACATGCGCGCCCTATGACGTGATCACCATCCAGGGCGGCGTCGAGGCGATTCCGGCGGCGATCCTGTCGCAACTGAAGGACGGCGGCCGGATCGGCGCGATCTTCATGGAGAATGCCGTGGGAACCGCCCGCATCGGCTACAAGGCCGCGGGCCAGGTGACCTGGCGGTCGATCTTCAACGCTGCGGCACCCGTGCTTCCGGGCTTTGCCAAGCCGCGCGGCTTTACGCTTTAGGCCGCAGGCGGCCCGGTCCGGCCTGGGCCTGACGCCCTTGCGGATCACAGGAAACGCTCGCCGGGCCAGTCGTGCCGGGCATATGCAAGGCAGGTCAAGATGCGTGGATGGCTTCTGTCGGTGGTGATGGTTCTGGTCGGGCTGGGTGCGCCACAGGCTGCAAGGGCCGAGACGCTGGCCGATGCCCTGATTGCCGCCTACAGGAATTCCAACCTGCTGGACCAGAACCGCGCTGTCCTGCGTGCGGCGGATGAAGGCGTGGCCGAAGCGGTCTCGGCCCTGCGCCCGGTGGTGGCTTACACCCTCCAGGGTGCCTGGCAGCGCGCCGATGTCACGATCGCTGGCGCTTCCGCCGTGGCCGAGGGACTGTCCGCCTCGCTTGCCCTGAGCGCCGAACTGACGATCTGGGATGCCGGTCGCCGCCAGATCGGCGTCGGGATCGCCCGGGAAAGCGTGCTGGCGACCCGCCAGGCGCTGGTCGAGGTCGAACAGAACGTGCTGTTCTTTGCCGTGCAGTCCTATGTCAACGTGCGCCTCGCGCAAGAGGTCGTCGCATTGCGGCAAAGCAACCTGCGGCTCATCACCCAGGAACTGCGCGCGGCCGAGGACCGCTTCGACGTGGGCGAGATCACCCGCACCGACGTTTCCATCGCCGAGGCACGACTGGCCGCCTCCCGCGCGGCCTTGGCAGCGGCCGAGGGCCAGCTGATGATCGCGCGTGAGGCCTACAAGGCCGCGACCGGCGCCTATCCGGGCAATCTGGCGACCTTGCCGAAGGCTCCGGCCCTGCCGGGCACGATGGAAGAGGCGCAGGCCGTGGCGCGGGGCACGCACCCGTCGATCCGCCAGGCGCAGCACCAGGTGACCGTGGCCGACCTGCAGGTCGATCTGGCGGTGGCGGGTCGCGCGCCGACCATCGGCCTTGGCGCGACGCTGCGCACCGATGACGAGGGTCAGCAGTCGCAGTCGCTGGGCCTGACGATGAACCAGACGCTTTACGGCGGGGGCCGGTTGTCCGCGCTGCAGCGCCGCGCGCTGGCCGGCAAGGATGCGGCCCGGGCGGGCCTGCAGCAGACGGCCGTGGGCGTGTTGCAGAACGTCGGCGTGGCCTGGGCGAACCTTGCGGTCGCCTCTGCCTCGATCCAGGCCTCCGACCTGCAGATCCGGGCCGCGCAGGCCGCCTTTGACGGTGTGCGCGAGGAAGCGGCGGCCGGGACCCGG
>PNNE01000114.1 GCA_013824055.1 Rhodobacter sp.
GGACAGCGTCGCATCCATCCGCAACTGCTGCATTCCGGCCAGCTTGTCATAGTCGCGGGCGATCAGGTCCAGCGTTTCCAGCACGCGCGGCTTCAGCGCGGCCTCCATCGCGGCAAGCGACATGTTCGAGGCCTCGTCGTCCTCGTCCTCGTCCAGTTCGGCCATGATCGGGTTGCCGTCGGCGTCCAGCTCCGGCTCGGCGCTGGCAGACCTGCGGGGGGCAGCTTCGCCCACGCCCACGTCGTCCAGTGCCGCGCCGTCAAGTTCACCTTCCTCGCCGTCCAGGGACCTTCCGAAGGTGGCTTCCAGATCGATCACGTCGCGCAGCAGGATCTCTTCGGACAGCAGTTCGTCGCGCCAGATGATGATGGCCTGGAAGGTCAGCGGGCTTTCGCAAAGCCCGGCGATCATCGTGTTGCGCCCGGCCTCGATCCGCTTGGCGATGGCGATTTCGCCCTCTCGCGACAGAAGTTCGACGCTGCCCATCTCGCGCAGGTACATCCGTACCGGGTCGTCGGTGCGGTCCAGCGTTTCCGTGGTGGTGCCCGCAACGGCGATTTCGCGGCTGGTCGAGGTTTCCACCAGCTCGCCCGCCGGTGCCTCGCCTTCCTCGACCTCCTCGTCCTCGATGATGTTGATGCCCATCTCGGACAGCATCGACATCACGTCTTCGATCTGCTCGGAGGACACCTGTTCGGGCGGCAGGACCGTGTTCAGCTGGTCATAGGTGATGTAGCCACGCTCTTTCGCGTCGGCGATCATCTTCTTGACCGCCGCCTGGCTCATGTCGAGCGAGACGTCCGCGTCGTCGGTGTCCGGCTTGGCGTCGTCGGTGTCCTTGAGGGCCATTGGGTCTCCATAAGGCGAATCGGGGCTGGTAAGCGAATCAAGGCGGGGCTGGTCGAATCAATAACGCGAATCAGGCCGGGGGAAAGGCCGAATCAGCGGTTTTTCTTGACCCAGACCTGGCTATCGATCAGGGATTGCAGATGTCTTGACAGTGCGGTGCGGTCTTCGCCCAGGTCCGAGCTGTCTTTGGTGCCGCCCTTTTCCGACCGGTGGCGGGCCTCGGCGGCCTGGGACAGCCGCCAGGTCAGGCCCTCGTCTGGCAGGCCGTCCATATCCTCCATTGCGTCTTCTATTTCGCGTCTTGCGCCCCGGCGGGCTTCCAGTTTTGCCAGTTCCTCGGCCAGGCAGAGGGCGGCAAGCCGGTCATCGTCGCGGTTGCGCACCGGGGGGGCGATGGCGACATGGGGTCGCGAAAGAAGCGCGTCAAGTGCAGCGGGCGCCGATTGTGCGATGCGGTGGTGCAGGTCGGGCCAGTCGGCTCCGGCCAGGATCATCTGGCGCAGGGTCTCATGATCCTCGCCGGTCAGGTCCAGCCGCTCCAGCGCCGATTCGAAGCGGTGGATCAGCGTCGGGTGCAGGATGCAGGTCGCGAGAATCACCGCTTCGCGCAGGATCTCGTCGACCGGCCCCGAGCCCTGGGCCAGAAGCGAGGATCGGGTCGAGGCCAGCGCGCCGCCGGGGGGCGCATACTTGCCGCGACCGCGGAAGGGACCGGGCTGGAAGGGGCGGGCCTGAGCGGTGCCGAACAGCTCGCGCCGCAGACGCTTCATCTCCTCGGCATAATGGTTGCGGATCGAGGCATCGGCGATGCGTGCCAGGTGGCCGCGCAGGGTCTTGTCCAGCGAGGCGCGGCGTTCGGGGCTGTCGAAGACGCGGCCCTCGGTCTCGCGCTGCCACAGAAGCTGGACCATCGGTCTGGCCTGGTCCAGCACCGCCTGCATCGCGGGCGCGCCCTGTGCGCGGAGCAGGTCATCCGGGTCCATCCCGCCGGGCAGGACGGCAAAGCGCAGCGCCTTCCCCGCCTCGAGCATCGGCAGGGCAAGGTCGATGACCCGCTGCGCGGCCTTGATGCCGGCAGCGTCGCCGTCCAGCGCCACGATCGGCTCGTCCGCGATGCGCCAGATCATGCGCAGCTGCTCTTCGGTGACGGCGGTGCCAAGGGGGGCGATGGCGGCGGTGAACCCGGCCTCGGACAGCGCGATCACGTCCATGTAGCCTTCGGCCACGATCAGGGGCTTGCCCTTGCCCGCCGCCTCGCGCGCGGGGGAGTGGTTGAACAGGCTGCGGCCCTTGTCGAAGAGCTCGGTTTCGGGGCCGTTGAGGTATTTGGCCTGTGCATTGGGGTCCAGGCTGCGGCCGCCAAGGCTGATCGGGCGGCCGCGGGGGTCGTTGATCGGGAAGATGATGCGCGCGCGGAAGCGGTCGTAAAGGCTGCCGTCCTCGCCCCTGGCGATCAGGCCCGAGGCGACCATCAGGTCGGGCGAGACGCCCTTGGCCGCCAGCGCATCCTTCAGCGCGTGGCGGCTGTTCGGGGCCCAGCCGATGTCCCAGCGGTCCCAGGCCGGTTCGGTCAGGCGGCGTTTCTGCGACAGGTAGGCCCGCGCCTCGGCCCCGGCGGCGGTCTTCAGTTGCAGACGGTAGAACTTCACCGCCTCGTCCATCACCTGTTGCAGCAGCGTCCTGCGGTCGGCGCGTTCGGCGGCCTTGGGGTCGCGGGCGGGCATCTGCATCCCGGCCTCGCGGGCCAGGACCTCGACCGCTTCCATGAAGCCGAGGTTTTCCGATTCCTTGACGAAGGTGACGGCGTCGCCCTTCGCGTGGCAGCCGAAGCAGTAGTAGAACCCCTTTCGGTCATCGACGTGGAAGCTGGCGGATCTTTCCTGGTGGAACGGGCAGGGCGCCCAGAAATCGCCCTTGGCCTGGTTCGACTTGCGCATGTCCCAGGTGACTTTCCGGCCGACGACGGCGGAAAGCGTGACGCGGGTGCGAAGCTCGTCGAGGAATCCGTTCGGCAGGGACATGGGACAGATATGGCCCCTGGGGCCCGACGAGTCGAGGGCTCAGAGACCCAGCCGGTCCCGCATCGCGTACCAGGTCATCGCGCTGACCAGAAGCGGCCAGCGCAGGGCCGTGCCGCCGGGAAAGCGGTGCTGCGGCAGGCTGGCCATCAGGTCAAAACGCTCCAGCTGCCCCGCCGTCGCCTCGGCCATCAGCTTGCCCGCAAGGGTCGCCATCGCAACGCCGTGACCGGAATAGCCAGAGGCGGACAGGACATTCTGGCCGGGACGCATGAAGCAGGGCATCCGGTTCACCGTGATCGCCAGCGTGCCGCCCCAGGCATGAGTGATCCGGGTCTTTGCCAGTTGCGGGTAGACCTGCAGCATCGGTTTCGACACGGTCTTGACGATGTCGGGGAAGCGGTAGCCATAACTTTCCCCGCCGCCGAACAGCAGGCGGTTGTCCTCGGAAAGCCGCCAGTAGTTGACGACGAAACGGGTGTCGGCGACGGCGACGGGTTCGGAGAGAAGGTCCTTCGCCGCTTCACCCAAAGGTTCAGTTGCGACGATGAAGTTGTTGATCGGCATCACTTTTGCCGAAACCTTCGGGGAAAGTTGTCCAAGGTAGCCGTTGCCCGCAAGGATCACCGTCGCGCAGTCGACGTGGCCCGAGGGGGTGCGGACCACGGGCCTTGGCCCCGGCTCGACCCGGTGAACCTCGCTGAGTTCGTGGATGCGGACCCCGGCCTTCACCGCGGCCCGCGCCAGCCCGATGGCGTAGTTCAGCGGATGCAGGTGGCCCGCGTCGCGGTCGATCTCGCCGCCGACATATGCGGTGGAACCGATCAGCCGACGGATGCCCGCGCGGTCCAGCGGTTCAAGATGCCGGTAGCCGTAGTCGCGGTGCAGCTTTTCGGCATAGGCGTGGGTGTCGCGGACCTCGGCCTCGGTGCGGCAGGCATGGGCGATGCCGGGGTGGAAGGTGACGGGCATGGCATGGTCGCGGACCAGGGTCTTGACCAGGGTCTTGGCCTCCTCGGCCAGGTCCCAGAGGCGATGGGCGTCTTGCTTTCCCACCGTCCTTTCAAGCCAGACCTGGTCCTGGCGCTGGCCACTGCCGACCTGCCCGCCGTTGCGCCCCGAGGCGCCAAAGCCCACCCGGTGCGCCTCCAGCAGAACGACGTCGAAGCCCTTTTCCGCCAGGTGCAGTGCCGCCGACAGCCCGGTGTAGCCGCCGCCCACCACGCAGACGTCGGCTTGGGTCGCCCCCTTCAGGATCGGGAAGCGCTCCAGCAGAGCCGCCGTGGCGGCATAGTAGCTGGCGGGGTAGTCGCCCCGCCGGTCGTTGATGTGAAGCAGGTTCATCAGACGTTGAGCAGGAGATGCTCCCGCTCCCAAGGGCTGATGACTTGCAGGAATTCCTTGTATTCGTTGCGCTTGACCGAGTCGTAGACCTTGACGAAGTCATGGCCCATCACCCCTTTCAGCGCCTCGTCCTCGTCCAGAAGGTCCAGCGCGTCGCCCAGATTGACCGGAATGTCCTCGCTGTCGATATAGGCCGAGCCGGTGAATTCGGGCCGCGGCTGGACCTTGTTCATCAGGCCGAGGTAGCCGCAGGCCAGGGTGGATGCGATGCCGAGATAGGGGTTGCAGTCCATGCCGGGCAGACGGTTTTCCACCCGGCGCCCGGCCGAACTGGAGACCGGGATGCGCAGGCCTGTCGTGCGGTTGTCGCGGCCCCATTCCAGGTTGATCGGGGCGGCGAAGTCGGGGACGTAGCGGCGGTAGCTGTTCACAT
The DNA here is from genome assembly GCA_013824055.1 of Rhodobacter sp. Classification (GTDB taxonomy): domain Bacteria; phylum Pseudomonadota; class Alphaproteobacteria; order Rhodobacterales; family Rhodobacteraceae; genus Tabrizicola. The sequence continues at coordinate 4,645 of PNNE01000114.1, forward strand.
AGGGCGCGAACAGGGCGACCGCGCCCGACAGGTGCTTCTGCAAGCCGCCGATGAAGTGCATGAAGGCTTCCGTCTCGACGCCCTTGGGTCCCGCGAAGATGTTCTTGCCGGTGCGGATGTCGACGACCGAGGTGTGAATGTGCATGGCCGATCCGGGTTCACCCGCGATGGGTTTGGCCATGAACGTGGCAAAGCAGTCGTGGCGCAGCGCCGCCTCGCGGATCATGCGCTTGAAGAAGAAGACGTCGTCAGCCAGCCGCACCGGGTCGCCGTGGGCGAGGTTCAGCTCGATCTGCCCCGCGCCGCCTTCCTGCAGGATGCCGTCGATCTCCAGCCCCTGGGCCTCGGCGTAGTCGTAGATGTCGTCGATGACCTTGCCGTATTCGTCGACGGCGGACATCGAATAGGCCTGCTTGCCCGCCGCGCGACGGCCCGAGCGGCCCATCGGCGGAATGACCGGCATGTTGGGGTCGATGTTGCGGGCGGTCAGGAAGAATTCCATCTCGGGTGCGACAACCGGGCGCCAGCCTTGCGCGGCGTAAAGCTCCACGATCCGGCGCAGCACGTTGCGGGGGCTGAAGGAGATCAGGCTGCCTTGCTGGTCCTTCGCGTCATGGATCACCTGTAGCGTGACGTCGGCGGTCCAGGGCGCGGCGGTGGCGGTGGACCAGTCGGGTTCCAGCACCATGTCGGGTTCGGTGAAGGCGTCGAACGGGTTGTCGGCCCATTCGCCGGTGATGGTCTGCAGGAAGATCGAGTTCGGCAGGAAGTAGCTGGTCTGCTTGCCGAATTTCGCGGCGGGCATCGCCTTTCCGCGCGCCACCCCGGCGATGTCGCCGATGATGCATTCCACTTCGTCTACCCGGCGGTTGCCGATGTAGTCGCGCGCTGCCTGGGGCAGCTGGTCGGTCCATTTGGACATGAGTCACACTGGTTGGGGGTGGCCCCCGCGGCCGAACGGGTCAGGCGCGGAGCTTCTCGGCCCCAGTTTTCTTAGGTCGGTTCAGAAAGAAATCCGCGATCCGGTCGGCCATCGACGCGCTGTCGGTGGGAGTGTCGAGCCGCTGGGTGGCATCGGCAAGCAGCGCGTCGGGAACCAGACCCGGACCCCGGTGCTGGATCAGTCCCGCCATGAACTCCTTGCGGAATTCCGGGTGGGGCTGGACGGTGAACATGCGGTCGTCATAAAGCAGCGCCGCGTTCTCGCAAA
>PNNE01000057.1 GCA_013824055.1 Rhodobacter sp.
GGCGGGCGTGGTGGGTGAGGAAGGCCAGCTGATTCGCGGGTTTACCGAGCCGGACGCGATGGCGGCGGCGATTGCCGCGGTGCCGGGGGTGACGCGGGCGGCGCCGCTGATCCGCGGCAAGCTGATGGTGACGGACGGTGAGGACACGACAGGGGCCGAGGTCTTTGGCCTGTCGCCGGAGAATTTCGCGTCGATCCCGCGGGTGGGCGCGGGGTCGGACGCGATCGGGGACCTCGCCCGGTTTCCGGACGGGATTGCGCTGGGGTCGGGGATCGCGCGCGAGCTTGGGGTGACGGTCGGCGACCGGGTGCGGCTGATCGCTCCGGGCGGGGTCAGGACCGCGATGGGAACCTCGCCCAGGGTCAATGCCTACGAGGTGGTCTACATCTTCAGCGCTGGACGCTATGATATTGATACCACACGGATCTACATGCCGTTTGCAGAGGCGCAGAGCTTCTTCAACAAGGAAGGCCGCGCGGACGAGATCGAGGTGATGGTCGAGAACCCGGACGCCATCGAAAGCTATGGCGACGCGATCCTTGCGGCGGCGGGGCCGGTGGCGCTGCTCTGGACCTGGAAGGACAGCTCGGGTGCGTTCCTGCGGGCGCTGGACATCGAGGACAACGTGATGTTCGTGATCCTGTCGGTTCTGGTGCTGATCGCGGCGATGAACATCGTGTCGGGCCTGATCATGCTGGTCAAGAACAAGGGCCGCGACATCGGCATCCTGCGGACGGTGGGTCTGACCGAGGGCTCGGTCCTGCGGGTGTTCTTCATCTGCGGCGCGTTTACCGGCGTGATCGGGACCATCGCGGGGGTGGCGCTGGGCTGCCTGACGGCGCTGAACATCGACCATATCATGAGTGCGATCAACTGGGTGAGCGGGGCCGAGGTCTGGGACCCCTCGATCCGGGGGATCTATGCGCTGCCGGCAAAGCTGCAGCTGGAGGATGTGATGTCGGCGGTGGCCTTGGCGCTGGGGCTTTCCTTCGTCGTCACCATCTTCCCGGCCCGGCGGGCGGCGCGGATGAACCCGGTGGAGGCGCTGCGCTATGAGTGAGATGCTGGCGCTGGACGGCGTCGAAAAGGGCTACAACCGGGGCAAGCCGTCCGAGGTGATCGTGCTGCGGGGGGCGACCCTGTCGGTCGCGCGGGGTGAGGTGGTCGCGCTGGTGGCCCCAAGCGGGGCGGGCAAGTCGACGCTGCTGCACATCGCGGGGCTGCTGGATGTCGCGGACTCTGGCACGGTGCGGCTGGACGGGCGCGACATGGGCGGGCTGTCGGACAAGGCGCGGACCGAGGCGCGGCGCAGGGATGTGGGGTTCATCTACCAGTTCCACCATCTTCTGCCCGAGTTCAGCGCGCTGGAGAACGTGGTGATCCCCCAGCTTGCCAATGGCGTGGCGAAACCGGCGGCCGAGGCGCGGGCGATGGCGCTTCTGGAGAAGGTCGGCGTCGGTGCGCGGGCAGGGCACCGTCCGGCGGCGCTGTCGGGCGGCGAGCAGCAGCGGGTGGCCTTCTGCCGCGCGCTGGCCAACGGGCCGAAGCTGCTGCTGGCGGACGAGCCGACGGGGAACCTGGACCCTGGCACCTCGAACCAGGTGTTCGGCGTGCTGATGGACCTGGTGCGGGTGACGGGGCTTTCGGCGCTGATCGCGACGCACAACCTGGAACTGGCCGCCCGGATGGACCGGGTGGTGCGGCTTACGGCGGGTCAAGTGACCTAGATCAAGGCGCGGATGACGAAGTTTCGGTCCGGTAATCGGAGAGGAGAGAATGATGCGCCACCCTTTGCTGATCCTGTCGCTGTCCCTGGCCCTTGGGGCCTGCGTCGAGCGTGAGACGCAGCCCAGCGGGTCCGAGGACTTTGCCAGCTACTGCGCGGCCTGCCACGGAATGTCGGGCAAGGGCGACGGCGAGGGGGCGACGGCGCTGGGCCGCAAGCCCGCCGATCTGACGCAACTCTCGGCAAAGAACGGCGGCGTCTTTCCCGGCACGCGGGTGATGGCCAAGATCTGGGGCTATACCGGGGCTGCGCCCGGCCGACAGGACGCGGGTTCGCCGATGCCAGAGTTCGGGCCGCTTCTGCAGGGCGACCTGGTGCCCTATGACGGCGGCGACGGCATTGCGACGCCCACTCCGGTCCGGCTGGTGCAGATCACGGAGTATCTGAAGGCCTTGCAGGAGTAGCCTGCGGACCTTGGCGCAGGCCTTTCGCGCGGCGGATGGTGGCGGGCATGCGGAGAATGCTCCGGTCGACAGTTTCGGCCTGCCCAGTCTGTTAGCGCTTGGCAACCGTCGGGAAATCCTGACTATGCGCGGCACTGCCCAGACGCATAAGGGCGGGCCGAGCCGGGAGAATGTGACATGACGGGCCAGATTGCGGCACGGATCAGGCTTGCCCTGACGGGTGCGCTGGGCGGGGCTGCGCTTTGGGCGGCGATCCAGGCTGCCGACCGGAACTGGCTGGGCGACTTCTCGGCGCTGGCGCTCTTCGTGTTCCTGACCACGGCCTTCGGGGCGGTGCTGGCTTTGGCGGGGCCGATCGGTCTGGGCCGTGCGGTGCCACGGGGCCTGGCCCTGGGGGTGCTGGTCGGGGCGCTGACCTGGCTTGCGGCGCTGCGCTTCGACACGGTCGATCAGCTTCTGTTCGGAGCGATCCCGCTCCTGGCGCTCTTCACGCTGGCGACGCTGCCGCTGCCGTTCCTGATCGCCCAGGTTCGCAGCCGGTGGAACGACTATCCGGTCCTGTTCCTGGAGGCCTGGTCCATCGTCCTGCGCTTTGCCGCGGCGGGGGCTTTCACCGGCCTGGTCTGGCTGGTGATCTTCCTGTCGGACGAATTGTTGCAGATCGTCGGCATCGGCATCATCGGCAGGCTGCTGGCGGACCAGCTGGTTGCGCTGGCCCTGACCGGCGCGATCCTCGGCCTGGGCATGGCAGTGATCCATGACCTGGCGGACCTCTTGTCGCCCTATGTCGTCTTGCGGGTGTTCCGGCTGTTCCTGCCCGTGGTGCTGGGCGTGATGGTGGTCTTTCTGATCGCCTTGCCGTTCCGAGGGCTGGACGGGCTGGTCAGCGGGCTGTCGCCGGCGACGCTTTTGCTGACGATGGTCGGGGGCGGGATCGCGCTGGTCTCGATCGCCATCGACCAGGCGGATGCGGATGCGACGCAAAGCCCGCTGCTGATCCGCTGCACGCAAGGCCTGGCGCTGATCCTGCCCGTGGTGGCGGGGCTGGCGCTGTGGGCGGTCTGGCTGCGGGTCGCGGACCGGGGCTGGTCGCCCGAGCGGCTGTTCGTCGTTCTGGTGGCGGCGGTGGGGCTGGTCTACGGGCTGGTCTATGCCGTTTCGGTCCTGCGGGGCGCGGGATGGATGGAGCGGATCCGCCAGGGCAACATCCGGGTGGCGCTGGCGGTTCTGGGACTGGCCGCGCTGTGGCTGACGCCGGTGCTGAACGCCGAGCGGATCTCGGCGGCCAGCCAGGTGTCGCGGTTCGAGGCCTTGGGGGTCGAGGCTTTGGACCCCGGCGCGCTGCGGTCCTGGGGCAAGCCGGGCGCCGCGGCGCTGGCGGTTCTGGAGGCCAAGGCGACAGAGCCGGGACAAGAGGCGCTGGCGGCCGTTCTGGCGGGGGAGCTGGCGCGCCAGGCTGACAACCGTCCGGCGCTGGTCGCCGAGCTTGCGGCGCTGCTTCCGGTGCAGCCGACCTCGGCCACCGGGATGCGCGACGTGATCCTGGGCGCGGCCGAGGCTTTCCAGCTGCAGGACTGGCTGCAGGTCTGCAGGGTGCAACTGGAAACCGGGCAACCGGGCTGCCTGATGGTGGTGGCGGACCTTCTGCCGCTGCGGCCGGGCGAGGAGGCGATGCTGTTCCTGCAGCGCAGCGTGGATTACATCGAGGTCAGCGGGCTTTACCTGGATGACAGCGGGATGCTGGTCTGGCGCACGGCGACGCAGCCGGACGGCACCTATCTGTCCTCCGAGGCGGCCGGGCGGCTTTTGCGGCAGTATCAGGCCGCTCCTCCGCCGCTGACGGGGGCAGAGCTGAACCAGCTGGGCATCGGCGAGGACGGGCTTTTGTTCCTGCCATGACGCTGTTCCTGCCATGACGCTGTTCCCGCCATGACGAGGAAAGGTTGTTAACCGATGCGCGATAACCTTGCCGCGGAAACTGTCAGAGGGTCGGACATGGATGCGCTTTTGCTGCGGTCCCTGCAAAGCTATGTGATCGATACGTTCGGGGCGGCGCGCTGGCAGACGGTCTGCCGGCGGGCCGAGCTGTCGATCCCGAGTTTCGAGCCGATGCTGCGCTACGATCCCGGCAGTGCCGACCGGATCGGTCGGGTCGTGGCCGAAGTTCTGGGCCGCCCCGTCGATACCATCTGGGAGGACGTGGGCACCCATCTGGTGACGAACCCCGACCGCGAGGGTATTCGGCGGCTGCTGCGCTTTGGCGGAATCACCTTCGCCGATTTCCTCTATTCGCTGGAAGAGCTTCCGGGACGCGCCCGGTTGGCGATGCCGGACCTGGAACTGCCGGATCTGGCGCTGGACGAAGTGGGCGAAGACCGGTTCAAGCTGCGCTGCCAGTCGCACCTGCGCGCCACGCAGCGGGTGCTTGTGGGGCTCTTGACCGCGATGGCCGACGACTACGGCGCGCTTTGCCTGATCGAGACCGAGACTGCCGACTGCACGTCGATTTCGGTCCTGGACCCTCGCCACGCCAAGGCGCGGCGGTTCGACCTGGCGCTGCCGGAGGGGTAGGGGATGCAGAAACTTCGCCCCGACGACCCGATCGAGCTGGACAGTGCCGCCGCGTCGCTGTTCATGCCGATGCATCTGCTGCTGGACTCCGAGGGCCGCGCGATCAGCTACGGGCCGACGCTGGCGCGGGTGCTGCGCCCGGACGCGGTGCCCGGCGCGCGGTTCGAGGATCTGTTCGAGGTGCGCTCGCCCGGGGGGGCAGTCACGATCGGTCAGGTTCTGGCGCGGGGGGCCAATCGCTTTCGCCTGCTGCCGCGCAAGGGTGTGCGCATCGGGCTGAGGGGCCTTGGCCACCGCCTGCCGGGATCCGGGCGCATCCTGCTGAACCTGTCGTTCGGGATCGACCTGACCACGGCGGTGCGCGATCTGGCGCTGACGGACGCCGATTTCGCCGCGACCGATCTGGCGATGGAACTGCTCTACTTGGCCGAGGCCAACGCCGCCGTCACGCAGGAGCTGCGGGGGCTGAACCTGCGGCTGGAAGGCGCGCGGATGGCGGCCGAGGAGGAGGCGATGACCGACCCCTTGACCGGCCTGCGCAACCGCCGCGCGGCCGACCTGGTGCTGGAGCGGCTCTGTGCCGCGCGGGCTGGCTTCGGGCTGCTGCACATGGACCTGGATTTCTTCAAGGCGGTCAACGATGCGCTGGGTCATGCTGCGGGCGACTTCGTGCTGAGCAGTGTCGGCCGCATCCTGCGCGAACAGCTGCGGGCCGAGGATTGCGCCGCCCGGATCGGTGGCGACGAGTTCGTGGTGATCCTTGCCGGTCGGACCGAACCAAAGCTGCTGCAGACCATCGCCGAGCGGATCATCGCCCGCATCAGCGAGCCGATGGAGTTCGAGGGGCAGCTTTGCAATGTCTCGGCCAGTATCGGCATCGTCCGGTCGCTTGACCTGGCGGTGCTTGAACCCGCGCAGCTTCTTGCCGCAGCGGACCGTGCGCTTTATGCGGCCAAGCACGCGGGCCGCAGCCGGGCGGTGCTGCTGGTCCCGCGCGCGGA
>PNNE01000055.1 GCA_013824055.1 Rhodobacter sp.
CCCCGCTACGTGACCCCTGCCCAGGCGCGGCTGCTGGCGCTGGAGGCTCCCGAAGGCCTGTGCAAGGTGGCGCTGGTGGTCGACGCCGATGACACGCTGCTGGATGCCATCGTCGCCGAGGTCCCTCTGGACATGCTGCAGCTTCATGGCCGCGAAAGCCCGGCCCGGGTGGCCGCGGTCAAGGCGCGCTACGGTCTGCCGGTGATGAAGGTGATCGGCGTGGCCACTGAGGCGGACCTTGCGGACCTGCTGGATTACCAGCTGGTCTCGGACCAGATCCTTGTCGACGCCAAACCCCCGAAGGACGCGGTCCTGCCAGGTGGAAACGGGTTGACCTTCGACTGGCGGCTTCTGGTCGGGCGCAAATGGCTGAAGCCCTGGATGCTGGCCGGGGGCCTGACGCCGGACAACGTGGCGCAGGCGGTCCGGCTGACCGGGGCGCGTCAGGTGGATGTGGCAAGCGGGGTAGAGAGCGCTCCGGGCGTGAAGGACGCCGCGAAGATCGCGGCTTTCGTCGAGGCGGCGCAGGGTGCGCGCGCCGGCGTGCCGATCCTGCGCTAAGCCGCCCCTTTTCCCGCCGCGACAATGGCGCTACATCCGGGGTGAACAACGGGGGTGCAGCATGGCCGAGGACGGGTTGAACAGCTTCATGACGGGGCCGGACGAGCAGGGCCGTTTCGGCCTGTTCGGCGGGCGGTTCGTGTCCGAGACCCTGATGCCGCTGATCCTGGAGTTGGAAGAGCGCTACAATTTCGCCAAGACCGACCCCAGCTTCTGGGCCGAGATGGACGATCTGTGGAAGCACTATGTCGGCCGCCCCTCGCCCCTGTATTTCGCGCCGCGGCTGACCGAACATCTGGGCGGCGCCAAGGTCTACATGAAGCGCGACGAGCTGAACCACACCGGCGCGCACAAGATCAACAACGTGCTGGGCCAGATCATCCTGGCCCGCCGCATGGGCAAGACCCGGATCATCGCCGAAACCGGCGCGGGCCAGCATGGCGTGGCGACGGCGACGGTCTGCGCCAAGTTCGGCCTGCAATGCGTGGTCTACATGGGCGCCCATGACGTCGAACGCCAGGCGCCGAACGTGTTCCGCATGAAGCTGCTGGGGGCCGAGGTGATTCCCGTCACCAGCGGTCGCGGCACGCTGAAGGACGCGATGAACGACGCGCTGCGCGACTGGGTGACGAACGTCCGCGACACGTTCTACTGCATCGGCACCGTGGCCGGCCCGCACCCCTATCCGGCGATGGTGCGCGACTTTCAGTCGATCATCGGCCGCGAGGTGCGCTGGCAGCTGGAAGAGCAGGAGGGGAAGGGGCGTCTTCCCGATGTGCTGGTCGCGGCGATCGGCGGCGGGTCCAATGCGATGGGGCTGTTCTACCCGTTCCTCGACGACACGTCGGTGCGGATCGTCGGCGTCGAAGCCGGCGGCAAGGGCGTCGATGACCGGATGGAACATTGCGCCAGCCTGACCGGCGGGCGTCCGGGCGTGCTGCACGGCAACCGGACCTATCTGTTGCAGGACAATGACGGGCAGATCCTGGAAGGCTTCAGCATCAGCGCGGGCCTCGACTATCCCGGGATCGGGCCGGAACATTCCTGGCTGCATGATGTGGGGCGCGCCGAATACGTCAGCATCACCGATGCCGAGGCGCTGGAGGCGTTCCAGCTGTGCTGCAAGCTGGAGGGAATCATCCCGGCGCTGGAGCCGAGCCACGCCCTGGCCCAGGTGATGAAGCTGGCGCCGACCCTGCCCAAGGACAAGATCATCGTGATGAACATGTGCGGGCGGGGCGACAAGGACATCTTCACGGTGGCCAAGCACCTTGGCTTCCAGATGAAAGTCTGACGGCATAGACCTTTGGTTTATACGCCTCAACCCGAGGCGGGTCGGCCTCCGCATAAACCCCGGATCAATGGCAATCTTTCGGTGTGGCGCCCCTTCTTGTGTCACCGGAGCGGACAACCCGCCCCGGATACACAGGCGAAACGCCGCTACAGGAGAACTGCCATGCTGAAATCCCTTCTCGCCACCGCGGCGCTGATCGCCCTGGGCACCGCAGCCACGGCGCAGGTCACCGCCGAGGGACTGGTTGCCCGCTATCAGGCCGAGGGCCATGACCGGATCGAGGTGGCCGTCGGGCCAACCCAGATCGAGGTCGGGACGATCCGCGACGGGATCAAGACCGAAACCGTCTACGACCGCGCCACTGGCTCCGTCCTGGAGCGCGAGTCCGGTCCTGCCGGCAATTACCGCATCGACCGCGGCGTCGAGATCGAGACCAGCGGCGAGGATTTCGTCGGTCGGGACGATGATGACGACCGCGAGCTTGCCAGCCTCGACGACCAGCACGACCGCGATCAGGATGCGCGCGACGACCAGCATGACCGCGATCAGGATGCGCGCGATGACCAGCACGACCGCGAGCAGGATGCGCGCGATGACCAGCACGACCGCGATCAAGATGCGCGCGATGACAACTGAGGTCGGACTCTGACCTGTGTTCGGGCCCCGGTCTTGCCGGGGTCCGACCCATGTCGCATAGTCGGCTTGAACCTGGATGGGGTATGGCATGAAACGCCGGGCGTTTCTTATCGGGCTGGTGGCAGGGGCTGCGATGGCAGGGCCAGCGCTGGCTCAGGGGGTAGTGGACGACGTTGTCGCCCAACTGAGGCGGCAAGGCTTCCGGTCAATCGTCACTGAACGCACGCTGCTGGGGCGCATTCGGATCATTGCAACGCGCAGCGATGGCTCGCGCGAGATCATCATCAACCCGCGGACCGGCGAAATCCTGCGCGATTTCTGGACAGCGAGGTCTGGCGGCAAGGGCAAGGTCGAGATCATCGACGATCGTTCCGGCTCGGGCGGGTCGGACGACGACGATGACGACGACGGTGGCGGCGGTGACGACGGTGGCGGTGGCGGTGGCGGCGGTGGCGGTGGCGGCGGTGATGATGATGACGATGACGAAGGCGACGACTGACTTGTTGTCCGGGCATGCGGCTCGGGCATCGGCGTGAAGCGCGCGGCCCCCTTCATCGCGATCCTCGTGATCCAGGCACTTTGTGCCTTCTTCTTCGTGTCCGACATCCTGTCGTCGTTCTTCGGCTTTCAGACCGCTCCGATCAGCTGGGAGATGCGCGAGCTTCTGGAGATCGGTGCCGCAGTGGGGCTGATCCTGGGGGTCGTCCTGGGCGGGCTGATGCTGCGGCGCGCGCTGCAGGACCGCCACACCGCCGAAGAGCAGCTGCGGCGGGCGTCGGGGGCCTTCATGGACCTTCTGCAGGAACGGTTCGCGGAATGGGGGCTGACGCCGTCGGAACGGGACGTGGCACTGTTTGCGATCAAGGGCATGTCCACGGCGGAAATCGCGGCCTTGCGCACCACGTCCGAAGGGACCGTCAAGGCGCAGACCAATGCGATCTACCGCAAGGCCGGGGTCAGCGGGCGGTCGCAGCTTCTGTCGCTGTTCATCGAGGACCTGATGCGTGACGACGGGGCGGTGCGGCCGATGCCTGTGCCAGCGGCGCAGGGAGCGGTCTCGGCCAAGTGAGGGCGGGGTGCCCTCTGTGCCTTGCATCCTGAACGTCAGGCCACGCCCGATCCGCTGCGCAAGGGATGACCATTGCCCGGCGGTGTCGCGCGCCGCGGGGCCAGACGTCCATCGGCGGGCAGCGGTCAGTCGGTCGCGTATTGCTGCAGGATGTCCAGCGGGACGACGGCAAGGGTGGCCTGGTGCGTCGCGGCAAGGCGGACCTTGGGGGCGGCGCCTTCCTCATGCGCCTGCAGGAACCGGGCGGCGCAGAGGCACCACTGGTCGCCGGGCTTGAGACCCTGGAACCCGTATTCGGGCCGGGGGGTCGAAAGGTCGTTGCCGAGGTATTTCGACAGGGCCAGAAACTCGGCCGTCATCAGGGCGCAGACGGTGTGCAGCCCGCGGTCCATCGGGCCGGTGTTGCAGCAGCCGTCGCGGAAAAAGCCGGTGACCGGGTCAGAGGAGCAGGCTGCCAGCGGCCCGCCCAGAACGTTGAGGGATGGAAGCTTCATGGCGTCAGGATGGCAGGTCGGGCGCGACCTGTCCAGCCTTGTCCACGCAGGGTGCCGGGATCAGGATCAATGAATTCAATCGCTTGGGTCTGGTCATTCAGGAATGGCGTCCTCCAGTGGCAGGCGGAGCGCGAGGGCCAGCGCCCGCGCATCGAGGAGCGCCATGTTGGCGCCCTGGCCCAACTGCGGGCTGGCCCGGTGCGCGGCGTCGCCGATGTGGATCAGGCGTTGGCCATGCGGCTTGCGAAGCGAGCCGTGGCTGTAGCGGGCGGGGGTAAGCTGGGCCTTGTCGGTGATCTGGGCCAGGAAGGGCGACATGGCGGGCCAGAAGCCGGTGACTTCGGCCTTCCAGTCGTTCAGGTCGCGCTCTGGCCAGGTGTCGAGGTCGGCGGTGGGCAGCGACCAGAAGACGGCGGCTCTGGGCGTCGGGTCGCCGGGCAGATGGCCGATGGGCAGGATCCCGGCCATGCGCGCGGCGCGGTGATAGCGTTGGCGCAGTTCGGTTGTCGGCAGGTCGGTGGCGGGCCAGGGGACATGCGCCCAGACGGCTCCGAACGCGAGAGGTCTGGCCGCAAGGGGCGAAAGGGGGGAGGCTGCGCCCGAGGCGTCCACGATCAGGTCGAACGGGCCGTGCTGGCCCTGGTCGGTGGTCAGGTGGATGCCGGTCGGGGTCTCGCGCGTGCCAGTGACGGTTTGGCCGGTTGCAGGCGTGACCCTGGCGCGGGTGGCGGTGTCGCGGGTCGGGACGGTTTTCGAATTGAGCGGCTTGCGCCGCAGGTCTTTTGTCTCGTCGTCGGGCTTCGCCTCCTCCTCGGTCGTTGGGGGCGCTTCGCCCCCCAAACCCCCCGAGGATATTTGCGGAAGGGAAAGCCCAAGGCGCGGGCTGGACCGTGCGCTGGCCTTTGCGTATAAGGCCGCCCATGCAGACAGGCTTCGTCATTCGGTCGCGAATTACCTGCCCGGCGGGCTGAGGCCTGGCCGGGTTTGACGTCTTGCCCCTGGCCCGTCTTCGGGCCGACCTGCCCCTGATGTGAGGTTACCTCTTCATGTGCGCCGATACCGCCGCCCCGTCCGACACTGCCGTCGACTACCGCGACACCGTTTTTCTGCCCGAGACCAGCTTTCCGATGCGGGCGGGCCTGCCGCAACGCGAGCCGGAGTGGCTGGCGCGGTGGGAGCGGATCGGGGTCTATGACCGGCTGCGATCCACGGCTGCGGGGCGGGCGCCCTTTGTGCTGCACGATGGCCCGCCCTATGCCAACGGGCACCTGCACATCGGCCATGCGCTGAACAAGGTGCTGAAGGACATGGTGGTGCGGTCGCAGCAGATGATGGGCTTTGACGCCCGCTATGTGCCGGGCTGGGACTGCCACGGCCTGCCGATCGAGTGGAAGATCGAGGAGCAATATCGGGCGAAGGGGCTGAACAAGGACGACGTCAACATCGTCGACTTCCGCCAGGAATGCCGCCGCTTCGCCGAGGGCTGGATCCGCGTCCAGCGCGAGGAGTTCAAGCGGCTGGGCGTGACCGGGGCCTGGGACCGGCCTTACCTTACGATGGATTACCACGCCGAGGCGGTGATCGCGGACGAGTTCATGAAGTTTGTCATGAACGGCAGCCTTTATCAGGGCTCGAAGCCGGTGATGTGGTCGCC
>PNNE01000075.1 GCA_013824055.1 Rhodobacter sp.
CTGGCGCTGTTCCACATCGCCTTCCAGACCGGGTTCTGCACCCTGTTCATGCGGAACTTCATCAAGGCGCTGCCCCCCGAACTGATCGAGGCCGCCCGCGTCGAGGGCGTCAGCGAATGGCGCATCTTCTGGTACATCGTGCTGCCGCTGATGCGGCCCGCCATCGCGGCGCTTTCGGTGCTGGTCTTCACCTTCATCTGGAACGACTTCTTCTGGGCCACCGTGCTGACCCAGGGCGTCGACAGCCAGCCGATCACCGCTGGCCTGTCGAGCCTGAACGGCCAGTGGATCGCCCAGTGGCATCTGGTCAGCGCCGGCTCCATCCTGGCCGCCCTGCCGCCCGTGGTGATGTTCTTCCTGATGCAGAAGCACTTCATCGCCGGTCTGACGCTTGGGGCCGTGAAATGATGCAGTGGCGCATTGACACACAGGGGCAGACCATTGCCCTGGCGACGGACGGCGGCATCCCGGAGGTCATCTACTGGGGACCGCGTCTGCCGGATGCCGAGGACCTGGGCCAGCTGGCCCTGGCTGCCCGGCATGACCTGACCGGGGGGATGCTGGACAAGCTGCCGTCGCTGAGCCTGTCGCCCGAACCGGGCCGCGCCTTCCAGGGCCAGCCGGGGCATGTGCTGGCCGAAGCGGACGGAAGATCCCTGCAACCGGCGTTCCGCTTCGACCGGGCCGAGGCTTCGGCGGACAGTCTGACTCTGATCTCCGGTGCCGCGGGTCTGGTGCTGACCCATGTGCTTCAGGCCCGGCCGACCGGAACGATCACGCTGCGGACCGAACTGACGGCGGACCGCCCGATCCGCGTGCAATGGCTGGCCGCTCCGGTCCTGCCGGCCCCGCAACAGGGTGAAATGATCGACGTCCACGGCAAGTGGGTGGGCGAGTTCCATCTGCTCCGCACGCCCTGGTCCCCCGGCATCCGGTCCCGCGAGGCGCGGACAGGGCGGTCAGGGCAGGAACACCCGCCCTATCTGATCCTGGCGGGCGAGAGTTGCTCCAACACCCGCGGCGCGGCCCTGGCCCTGCACTATGCCTGGTCGGGCGGGCACCGGATGGTGGCAGAAGAGCTGCCCGACGGTCGCCGTCAGGTGCAGTTCGGGCATCCCCTCGGGGCCGAGACCGAAGTCGGGACCCGGTTCCAGACGGCCGAGCTGATCGTCGCCTGTTCGACCGAAGGGTTGAACGGCATCGGTGCCGCGTTCCAGCGCGACATCCGCGACCGGGTGGTGCAGTGGCCCGACCCGAAGCGCCCGCGCCCGGTGCATTACAACTGCTGGGAGGCGGTCTACTTCGATCACCGGCTGGACACCCTTGCCGAATTCGCCACCCGCGCGGCGGCCCTGGGGGCGGAACGCTTCGTGCTGGACGACGGCTGGTTCGGCAAGCGGGATGACGACACCTCCAGCCTTGGCGACTGGACCATCGACCGGCGCAAGTGGCCCGAGGGTCTGCATCCGCTGATCCGCCACGTGCACAGCCTGGGCATGAGTTTCGGTCTGTGGTTCGAGCCAGAGATGGTCAATCCCGACTCTGACCTTTGCCGGGCGCATCCCGACTGGGTGCTGGGGCCTCTGGACCAGACCACGGGGCGCAACCAGATGGTGCTGGACCTGGCCCGGCCGGAAGTGCGTGAAAACCTTTTTCTGCAAGTCTCGGCGGTGCTGGCAGAGTATTCCGTCGACTATGTCAAATGGGACCACAACCGGCTGTTGCCCGTGGTGGATGCGGCCCAGACGCGGGGGGCCTATGACTTGTTCGACAGGCTCCGCGCCGCGCATCCGAAGGTGGAGATCGAAAGCTGCGCCAGTGGAGGCGGGCGGATCGACGCGGGTATCCTGGCGCGCACGCATCGGGTCTGGCTTTCCGACAGCAACGACGCGCTGGAGCGTCTGCGGATGCAGCACGATGCGGCGCTGTTCCTGCCTTCGGCGATCACCGGAAGCCACGTCGGCCCCCGGCATTGCCACACCTCGGGGCGCGTGCTGCCGATGGCCTTCCGCGCCTGGGTCGCGGCGCAGCGGCACATGGGCTTCGAGATGGACCTGCGCGAGCTGACCGAGGACGAGGCGCTGACCCTGGCCCGCGTCACGGCCTGGTGGAAGGCAAATCGCGACTGGATGATGGGCGGGACGATCCTGCGGCTGGACAGCGACGATCCGGCGGTGACGGCAGAGCTGCAACTTGCCGCGGGGGGCGGGCGCTTCGTGGTCTTTGCGGGGCAGGCGGAGACCAGCCGTCAAAGCCTGCCGCGCCCCTTGCGGCTGGCCGGGCTGGACCCCGAGGCGCGCTACACGGTTTGCCTGAGCAACCCCGAGGACGCCTCTCGCCAGTCGCGGGGACCGAACGCGTTGAAATCCGGCCCCTTGACGCTGACCGGCCGGATGCTCATGACAAAGGGCATCCTGTTGCCCGTAGCCTGGCCCGCGACGATGTGGGTTGTCGAAGGACGAAAGCTGTGACCGATCCCGTCTTTCCCGACCTGAAGGGCCGATCCGTCTTTGTCACCGGCGGCGGCTCGGGGATCGGCGCTGCCCTGACCGAGGCCTTCCTGCGCCAGGGTGCGAAGGTGGCGTTCTGCCAGCGGTCGGACGGCACGGCCTTCTGCGACGCGATGGAGGCCGCGACAGGCAACCGGCCGCTGTTCCTGCCCTGCGACATCTCGGTGGTGGATCAGCTGCAACTGACGCTGGCGACGGCGGCAAAGGCGCAAGGGCCGATCACGGTGCTGGTGAACAACGCCGCGAACGACCAGCGGCACGAGACGCTGAAGACCGATCAGGCGTTCTGGGACTGGTCGATCAACGTGAACCTGCGGTCGTATTTCTTCGCCTGCCAGTCGGTGCTGCCGGGGATGCAGGCGGCGGGGGGTGGGTCGATCATCAATTTCAGTTCGATCAGCTTCATGATGGCCGACAAGGGCTATGCCGCCTACATCACCGCGAACGCAGGCATCGTGGGCATGACCCGGACCCTGGCGCGCGAATTCGGGCCGGACCGCATCCGGGTCAACGCCGTGGCGCCCGGCTGGGTCCTGACCGAGCGGCAGAAAGAGCTGTGGGTCACGCCCGAGGCCCTGGCCGCCTACCTTGCGCGCCAATGCCTGCCCGACCCGATCGCGCCCGAAGATGTTGCGGGGACGGTGTTGTTCCTGGCATCGGATGCGGCGAAGATGATGACCTCGCAGACCCTGATCCTGGACGGGGGGTACATTTCGTCATGACCGAACCCGCATGGATCGCTGTCGACTGGGGCACCTCGAACCTGCGCGCCTGGGCGATGGCGGCGGATGGCCGCGTGCTGGCCGAAGCAACCAGTGACGAGGGGATGGGCAAGCTGTCGCGCGACGGCTTCGAGCCTGCGCTGGTGCGGCTGATCGGGCCCTGGCTGGCGGGCAGCCCTCCAGTCGTGGCCTGCGGCATGGTCGGCAGCCGCCAGGGCTGGTGCGAGGCGCCGTACCGGACGGTTCCCTGCACGCCGCTGGACATGGCCGGGCAGGTGACGGCCCCCACGACCGACCCGCGCTTGCGGGTGTCGATCGCTCCCGGACTGAAGCAGAACAGCCCCGCCGACGTGATGCGCGGCGAGGAAACCCAGATCGCGGGCGCGCTGCGGTTGCTGCCGGGGTATGACGGGGTGCTGTGCCTGCCGGGGACCCATTCGAAATGGGTCCACATCAGCGCGGGCGAGGTGGTCAGCTTCCAGACCTTCATGACCGGCGAGATGTTCGCGCTGTTGTCCGAGGCTTCGGTCCTGCGGCACGGGATGCAGGCCGAGGGCTGGGACGACGCGGCCTTTGATGCGGCGGTGTCGGATGCGCTGTCGCGGCCCGAACGGCTGGGCGCGCGGCTGTTTTCCCTGCGGGCCGAAGGGCTGATCGCCGGTCTGACGCCCCAGGCCGCCCGCGCGCGGTTGTCGGGGCTGCTGATCGGCACCGAACTGGCGGCGGCAAGGCCCTACTGGCTGGGCCAGCGCGTCACCCTGATCGGGGCCGAGAAACTGTCCGCCGCCTATGCCCGCGCGCTTGGGCAACAGGGCATCGAGGCGCAGCGTCTGAGCGCGACCGACTGCACGCTTGCGGGCCTTGCCTCGCTTTCCCCCCAGACCGAGGGCGCCAGATGACCCCCAAGACTGACATGCGCAACCTGATCGCCATCCTGCGCGGGATCACCCCGCCCGAGGCCGCTGCCGCTGCCCGGGTTCTGGTCGCAGCCGGGATCAGCCGGATCGAAGTCCCGCTGAACTCGCCCGACCCCTTTGCCTCGATCAAGGCGATGGCGGCGGCCACGCCAAACGCCGAGATCGGCGCCGGGACGGTCCTGACGGTCGAGGATGTCGGCCGGGTCAAGGCAGCGGGCGGCAGCCTTGTCGTCTCGCCCAACTGCGACCCCGACGTGATCCGCGCCACCCGGGCGCAGGGGATGGCGTCCTGGCCAGGCGTGATGACGCCCACGGAATGTTTCGCCGCGATCAGGGCCGGAGCGACCGGGCTGAAGCTGTTTCCCGGCAGCCTGATCGGTCCCGAAGGCTTGAAGGCCCTCCGCGCCGTGCTGCCGAAGGACCTGCCGGTCTATGCCGTCGGCGGTGCGGGACCGGCGAACTTTGCCGACTGGGCCAGGGCCGGGGCGCAGGGCTTCGGCATCGGCACCGCGCTCTATACGCCCGGCCTGTCGACCGACGAAATCGCCACCAGGGCCGCCGCCATCGTCGCGGCCTATGACGCGGTGTTCGCATGATCCACGATTCCCGCCCCTGCGAGCTGGGCGAAGGCCCGCTCTGGCATCCCCTGCGGCACGAGCTGTTCTGGTTCGACATCCTGAACCGGACCCTGCATTCCAGGGCGGCCTCCTGGCCGTTCGACGTCTATGTCTCGGCCGCCGGGTGGATCAGCCGGGACGAGCTTCTTGTCGCCTCGGAAACCGGGTTGTTCCGCTTTGACCTGACCACGGCGACCCAGACTCCGGTCGCCGCGGCGGGGACGGCGGACACGCGGTCGAACGATGGGCGCGCAGACCGGCAGGGCGGGTTCTGGTTCGGCACGATGGGCAAGAAGGCCGAAACGGGCGCCGGCGCGATCTGGCGCTGGTATCGCGGCGAATTGCGGCCGCTGTTCAGAGAGATCTCGATCCCGAACTCGATCTGCTTTGCGCCCGACGGGACGTCTGCGCATTTCTCGGACACGACGCAGGGCAAGGTGATGAAGGTCGCGCTGGACAGCGCAGGCTGGCCCAGGGGCGAGCCGGTGGTCTGGCTGGACCTTGCCCGCGCGGGGCTGAACCCCGACGGCGCGGTGATCGATGCCGAAGGCCGGTTCTGGAACGCACAATGGGGCGCGGGCCGGGTTGCCTGCTACGGTGCGGACGGCAGCTTCCTGCAGGCGGTCGAGACACCGGGGGCGACGCAATCCTCGTGCCCGGCGTTTGGCGGCCCCGACCTGACCACCCTTTTCGTCACCACCGCCCTCGAGCACATGGACGCCGAAGCGCGGGCCAGGCACCCGGCCTCGGGTCAGGTCTTTGCCTTCCCGAACGTCGCCAAGGGCCTTCCCGAACCACAGGTTAGCGCATGAAAAGAACGCTTGGCGTCTGCTACTACCCCGAACACTGGTCCGAGGCGCAATGGGCCGAGGACGCCGCCCGGATGGCGCGGCTGGGCCTGACCTGGGTCCGCATCGGCGAATTCGCCTGGAGCCGGATGG
>PNNE01000448.1 GCA_013824055.1 Rhodobacter sp.
GTTCGAGTTCGAGTTCGAGTTCGAGTTGCTGTTGCTGTTGGAGTTCGAGCTGGAGTTCGAGTTGCTGTTCGAGCTGGAGTTGCTGTTCGAGCTGCTGCCCGACTGGTTCACCCAGACCCATTTCCCGTCGCGCTTCACACGCGTCCACTTTCCGTCATCGTCGACGGGCACGACCAGCTCCTGCACGTCCGCCGCGCCCAGGGCATAGCTTTTGGCGCGGAAATCGATGGCTCGGTCGGTGGCAGCTTTGGCCGCGGGGTGCAGCTTGATGCCAGGCGCGCCGGCCTGGGCGGACCCTGCTGCGCCGGTGAGGCTCATGCCAAGCGCGGCGATCATGGTGGCGATCTTCTTCATCGTGGTCTCCTGTTCTGCGTTTCGGATGCAGCCAAGGTACGGCACGGGGCAGGGCTGTCCATAAACCGGGGAGTGGCCGACATGAACCGAAGGCCGAGGGCGGGGCCATAAACCAAAGTTTAGGGCCGTCCTTTCGGCACACCGGACATATTTGCCGCTTGCGCCGTGGGTGCCCGCAGCTAACATGTTAGCATGAGCGGCAATGACCACCTTCACGTCGTCACCTCGGACGACATCAGCGCCGGCCGGAAGCGGTTCGGCAGCCTGCTTGTCTGGGGCACGGCCGGGCTCATGGCGCTGGTGGCGCTGGCGCAGACGGCGCAGGTCCTGGGCTGGCGCGATTTCGGCTTCACCGATTGGCGACCGACGCTTTACGCCTATTGCATCTGGGCCACGGCGCTGTGCTGGGCGCAGGTCATCACCCGGGGCGAGCAGGGCAAGCGCACGCTCTTCGTGCTGCCTGCCGCACTTTTCGTCGTGTCGCTGACGGTCTTCCCGCTGCTGTTCGGCCTGGTCATCGCCTTTTCCAGCTGGAACCTTTCCAGCCTGGATGGCCGCCAGTTCAACGGCTTTGACAACCTGGTCCAGATGTGGGGCGACCCGTTCTACTGGAACGCGCTGGGCAACATGGTGATCTATGTGGCCGCGATTCTTGTGGAATATGCCATCGCCTTCGGCCTGGCGCTGATCCTGGCCGGACAGATCCGCGCCCGCAAGTTCTGGCGCGTGGCGTTCCTGATGCCGCTGATGCTGTCGCCGGTGGCGGTCAGCTGGATGATCGGCAAGTCGATGCTGGAAGCCCGCTTCGGCCCGCTCGCCCGCCTGGCCCGTGCCCTGGGAGTCGAAAACCCCAGCTTCTTCGAAAGCCCCTGGATGGCCAAGCTGACGATCATGGTGCTGGATGCCTGGACCTTCATCCCCTTCATGATGATCATGCTTCTGGCCGGGCTCCAGGCGATTCCGAAAGAGCTGCAGGAGGCCAGCCGCGTCGATGGCGCCACCGGCTGGAAAAGCTTCTGGGAGATCACCTTTCCGCTGATGCTGCCAGTCTCGGTCACGGCGATTCTGATCCGCATCATCTTCAAGCTGAAGCTGGCGGACATCGTCATCAACGTCACAGCGGGCGGACCTGGGGGGGCGACGGATACTGTCACCAGCTTCATCTTCCGCGAATACCGGGAACGTTCCAACGTCGGTTACGGCACGATGCTGGCCATGGTCTACCTGGTGCTGATCGTCATCGCGATGACCTTGCTGATGAAGTTCGCCAACCGCCTGACGCGGCCCAGGACCTGACGGGGAGCCCGAGACCATGACCGACACCCCCGTCCAGATCTTCCGCGACAGCGAGGCCGACCGGGGCTTCCGCATGAAGTGGTGGGCCAGCCGCATCACGATCTACAGCGTTCTGGTCTTCTGGGCGGTGATCTGCCTCTTCCCGATCTACTGGACCGCGACGACCAGCTTCAAGCTGGCGCCGAACGTGATGCAGGGCCAGATGGTGCCGTTTCCACCCGCCTGGACGCCCGAGGCGGACTGGGCCAAGTCGCTGTTCTATGCGCCGAAGTGGAAGGGATGGGAGTCGATCGGGTTGTCGCCCGAGACCCTGCGGCAGGAAAGCACCGTCCGGGCCGAGTTCCTGAAGCGGTTCATGAACTCTACCATCGTGGCGCTGGTGTCGTCGACGCTGGCCGTGGTGCTGGGGGCAATGGCGGCCTACGGGCTGTCGCGGTTCCGCTACAGATGGGCCTGGATGAAGAACGACGACATCCTGTTCTTCTTCCTGTCGCAACTGATCCTGCCGCCTGTCGTGCTGGCCCTGCCGTTCCTGGTGCTTTACAAGGAGCTGGCGCTGCTGGACACGCGGATCGGGCTGATCCTGCTGTACACGCTGTCGGTCATGCCCATCGTCATCTGGATCATGAAGGACCAGTTCGAGACGATCCCGACCGAGCTTGAGGAAGCGGCCCTGGTGGACGGGCTCTCGATCTGGGGGGCGTTCCTGACGATCATCGTCCCCATCGCGCTGCCGGGGATGGTGGCGGCCTTCATCCTGTCGCTTGTCCTGACCTGGAACGAGTATTTCTTCGCGGCCCTCCTGACCTCGACCCACGCCAACACGCTGCCGGTGATGGTGGCCAGCCAGACCGGCAGCCAGGGGATCAACTGGTGGTCGATGGCGGCGCTGTCCTTCGCGGCGATCCTGCCCCTGATCGTGATCGGGATCGTGCTGGAACGGTTCATCATCAAGGGCATGGCGGCGGGGGCGGTGAAGTAGGGTGGGCAGTATTGCCCACCCTACGAAGGGAGTCGCATGCTGAAGGGCATCGACCAGCGGCTGTCGGCGGAGATCGTGCATGTCCTGATGCTGATGGGGCACGGCGACGATCTGGTGATCTGCGACGTGAACCACCCCGCCGCGACCATCGCGGCCGAGACCACTCATGGCCGGCTGATCGACATGGCGGGCTGCGACATCCCGACGGCGGCGCGGGCAATCCTGTCGCTGATGCCGCTGGACAGCTTCGTCCCCGC
The DNA here is from genome assembly GCA_013824055.1 of Rhodobacter sp. Taxonomy (GTDB): domain Bacteria; phylum Pseudomonadota; class Alphaproteobacteria; order Rhodobacterales; family Rhodobacteraceae; genus Tabrizicola. Next base: position 2,890 of record PNNE01000448.1, read on the forward strand.
CCCGGTCGCGCGGATGCGGGTGGTCGGCGATCCAGAGGGAGTGGTCCCGATCTTCGCCCGGATGCAGGCCGTCGTGGATCGGGCCGAGGGCCGCCCCGTCACCTTCCAGGCGCTGGAGCGGTTCGACTTCTACGCAGCCGCGAAACGTGCCTTCGCGATCATCCGCACGGCGGATTCAGGTCCTTATGGCTGCTTCATCCTGAAGAAGGGCGTTGTCGACCTGCCCGAGTTGTAGGGTGGGCGATCCGCCCACCTTCCCGGCAAGACCCAGCACCTGACGCAGGTGGGTCAGGGCGATCTGCACCCCGGCTTGCCCCATCGCGGGCGACGCCTGCCCGGCATCCTCGGTATACCAGTGCCCGCCGTCCTGCGCGCGGGCCATGTCCACGGTATCGGGTGCCAGTGCCTGCATCAGCGCGGTCTCGCCTTGTCCCGCGTGGTCGAAGGGAAAGGCCGCGCCTTTCGGAAACAGCGGGTGGATGCGGATCCAGTTGAACGGGTCTGCCGCGTCCGCCTGCTGCGCGTAATAGTCCTGCATCCCCCGGTCGCCCCACCAGCCGGAGCCGCGGGTCGCCTCCAGAAACCGCATGATCGCATTGCGACCGGCCAGGCGGAAGGCAAGGTCGGTGGGCATGCCCTGGTCGAAGCCCTCGGTCTGGTGATGGATCACCCCCCGGATGTTGCGAAAGCCTGCCTGCAACAGCGCGGTGAACAGCGCCTCGGCCATCGGCAGGATGGCCCCGGCGTCGATGTGCAGCGTGCCGGTGCCCTCGGGCCCTGCGACGGCATGGCTTGCGGCCCCATAGGCAAAGGGCGGCAGGGTGATGATCGCATCGTCCAGCCGGTCGAGGACCTCTGTCACCACCAGCAGGTCCACTCCGGCGGGCAGGTGCTGGCCGTGATACTCCAGCACCCCGATGGGCAGGACGACGGGCGTGTTCGCCGCAATGGCCGCTTGTAGCTGGTGCGGGCGGAGGCGGGCGAACTGGGTCACGGCAGGGCCTGCATCAGGTCGCGCGTCTGGGTGTAAAGGCGTTTCCAGAGCGGGTATTGCGTCGCATAGGCCGGGACGGTTTCGGGATGGACGGTCGTGGCGTTGGGGTTCCAGGTCAGGATGTCCTGCGGCTGGACGGCCCCGACGGCCAGCGCCGCCAGGAAAGCGTCGCCATAGCTTGCGCCGATGGTCTTGTCGCAGACATGTTGCGCGATCCCGCCGAAGTCGGAGGTCGCCTGCAGCCAGAGCGCGTTCTTCGTCCCGCCGCCCACCGCAAGCACCCGGTCGGGGGAGGCACCGACTTCGGCACAGGTTTCCAGCACATGGGCGGTCCCGGCGGCGATGCCTTCGACCACGGCGCGGAACAGGTCGGCGCGGGTGTGGGTCAGGTTCAGGCCGAAGAATACCCCGCGCGCATGGGGGTCATGGATCGGCGTGCGCTCGCCCGAGAAATAGGGCAGGCAGATCAGACCCTTGGCACCTTTCGGGCTTTGGGCGGCCTCGGCCACCAGCGCGGGGAAGTCGGTGTCGCGGGCGAGCTGGTCGCGGAACCAGTGGGTCAGCGTGCCGCTTGTCGCCAGCCCCGCCATCGAGGCATGCATGCCGGGGAAGAGCCAGGGCGCATACCACAGGCGCGGGTCGCGCACCGGCTGGCCGGTGACCTGGATGATGAAGATGGTCGAGCCATACATCAGCATCATCTCGCCGGGCTGCCGGACGCCGACCGAAACCGCCTCGGCCGCCGCGTCGATGGTGCCGCAGGTGACGGGGGTGCCTTGGGCGAGGCCGGTCTCCCGCGCGGCGGCGGCGGTGATCTGGCCGGCGATCTCGGTGGACCATAGCAGGCGGGGGAGCTTGGAAAGGGGGATGATCTCGGGGGAGAGGTCGGTGGTCCAGTCCTGGGTGGTGACGTCATACAGCGGCGAGAAGTTCGCGGCGGTGTAGTGGTCGATGACGTATTCGCCGGTCAGCTTCCAGGTCAGGTAGCTGGTCGAGGTCAGGACCATCGCGGTCTGCGCGTAAAGGTCGGGGTGGGTTTCCTTGAGCCACAGGATCTTGGGGCCGACCGACTGCGAGGTCAGCGCATTGCCGCAGCGCTGGTGGATGGTGGCCGCGCCGATCCGGGCGTTCAGGGCGGCGATCTGGTCCGTCGCGCGGGTGTCGACGCCGTAGAGGACGCCATTCATCAGGGGTTTGCCCGCGCTGTCCACGGGCAGCATGCAGGGGCCGATGGCAGAGGCGGCGACGCACCTGATCTCGCTTGGGTCAAGGCCGGACTGGGCGAGAAGCGCCTTGGTGATGTGAACGAAATCGCCCCACCAGTCTTCCTCGGCCCGGTGTTCGGCCCATCCGGCGCGGGGGACGATCATCTTGTGGGGACGGCTGGCCTGCGCGGTGATGCGGCCCTGGGCGTCGACGAGGACGCCTTTGGATTCGAAGGTGCCGATGTCGATGCCAAGCGTGTGGGGGCCGGTCGCGTGGGTCATCGGGTGAGCTTGAGGTCTGGGGTGATGGCGGACAGCGCGGTGTCTAGGAGCGTGACGAGGCCAGCCAGGTCCTGCGGGTCCACCACCTCCAGCGCCGAATGCGAGTAGCGCATGGGGAAGCCGACATCGAGGCAGGCGACGCCTTCGGGGCCCATGAACTGGATGTAGGAAAGGTCGGTGAGCGCGCCCGTGTGGGCAGAACGTTGCAGGGGGAGGCGGGCGGTTTCGGCGGCTTGTTCGAAGAGCCGCACGAGGGCGGGGTGCGGGATGACGCCGTTCAGCGTGCCGCGACCGTGGAAAGAGTAGAGGCTGATA
>PNNE01000003.1 GCA_013824055.1 Rhodobacter sp.
ATGGTCCGAGGTCAGCTGGTCCTTGACCTTGTCAGCCACTTATCCACCGTAGGCGTTCTTGTCGTGCTTCTCGACAATCGCGGCGAAGCGGCGGGCGAAGCGTTCGTCCGCCTTCGCCTTCTGCTCCAGGATTTCCCGAGCGAAGACCATGTGCCCCTCATGCGCTTCCAGCATGTCGGCCATCCTGTCGTTGGTCGCAGCGCCAATGGCCGCCATCGCGGTCTGGGCTTCCTGGTCGGTCTTGACCCCGATCTCGTTGATCCGGTGCGCCACGTCCTGCTGCTGCGCGGTCTTGAGGCTGGAGGTCAGCGCGTCATACAGCACCACCCGCTGCTTGGTGTCCGTCTGCAGCTTGTTGATCAGCACCAGCTGCGTCGCCGCCTGGTTCTGCAAGCTGTCGACCCAGGTCTTGCCCTTTTCGATATAGCGCTCCAGCGTCTGGCTTTTCGCCAGCTTCACCTGTTCGTCCTGCACCAGCGCGTTGTAGCGCGCGTTCAGGTTGGCAAGCTCGGTCTCCAGCTTGGTCCGTGCCGCCGCGTCCTGCTCGACCGAAATCCTGTTCTCCAGCTCGATGATCTTCGGGTCGAGGCTGGCGACTTCCTTACGCACCGCCTCCAGCGCGCCAACGGTTTCTTCCCGCTCGGTCAGGGTCGAGGACAGGTTCCCCTCCACCCGCGTCTTCTGCACGTTCAGCAGGTCCAGCTGGCCTTGCAGCAGCTTGACGATGACGTCGGATTTCGCGATCAGGTCCTGCAGTTTGTCGTCGATGGTCGCGGCGCGCATCCGTTCCTGGCGCATCGATTCCGCCTTGGCCAAAGAAAAGATGCCGATGAAGGTCTCCATCCCGGTTTTCGACCGCATCTCGGCGAATTCGGCGGAAAAGCCGGCGGTGACGTCGTCGAGGCCCATGATCAGTTCGGCGATGTTCGCGTTCATCAGGTCGGTGTGCTTGCTGACGTCTTCCAGCGTCGCATTCTCGACGTCCAGCTGAACGCCCTGGTCCAGGTTGGTCCGCGCCTGCTCGATCCGGCTGGTGATGGCGGAAATCTTCGCCTGCGCCGCGGCGACCTGAGCCTGGCTTTCCTTGATCTGCGTTTCGAAATCGGCCATCCGACCCTCCGTTGAACTTCGTTTGTATCACTTAAGAGATGTAACAGAGAATTACATCATTCCGGCGCCGGTTTTTCGGACTGCCAACGGCTTAAGTCTTGCAGCAACTTGCGGCCCCCGCCAAGTGCGGAATGGCGGTCCCGGTCCGACCGGCAGGATGCCTCCGGCGGGGATATTTGTACCAGTATGAAAGGCCTAGACCGGAATGTTGTCGATGAGGCGCACGCCGTCGACCCAGGCCGCGGCGAGCATCCGGCGCGGGCGGCGGGGGTCGTCCGAGGGCATCAGCGTTTCGGCGTCGCGAAGCTCGATGTATTCCACCCGCTCGAAGCCCGCTTCGCGCATCGTCTCGGCGGCTTCGCGGATCGCCATGCGGTCGGCGTGGCCGACGCGGATGTCCTGCGCGGCGCGGGTGATCGCGGCGTAGAGGACCGGGGCCTTGGCGCGGCCTTCGGGCGTCAGGCGGACGTTGCGCGAGGACATGGCCAGGCCGTCGCGCTCGCGGATCGTCTCGCAGCCGACGACCTGCACGGGCAGGTTCAGATCGCGCACAAGGCGCAGGACGACCTGCAGCTGCTGCCAGTCCTTCTGGCCGAAGTATCCCTTGTCGGCCAGCGTCATGCCGAACAGCTTGGTCACCACTGTCGCCACGCCGTCGAAATGTCCGGGGCGCATGTAGCCCTCCAGCGGCTGGGCCACGCCCTGCATCGTCACGTTGGTGATGAAGCCGTCGGGGTAGACCTCTTCGACCGGGGGGGCGAAGATCGCGTCGACCGGGACCCTTGCCAGAAGGGCGGCGTCGGCCGCCTCGCTGCGGGGGTATTTCTTCAGGTCCTCGGGGTTGTTGAACTGCTTGGGGTTCACGAAGATCGTGGTTATGACGCGGTCGCATTCCTGACGTGCCCGGTGGGCGAGCGACAGGTGGCCGTCATGCAGCGCGCCCATCGTGGGCACCACGCCGACGGTTTCGCCCTGCGCCTTCCAGCCGCGCGCCAAGGTGCGCAGGTCGGCCACGGTCCGGATGATCGGGGTCATTTCTTCACCGGGACGACATCGGGAAAGGAGTGTTCGGCCGCCGGGAAGCCGCGGGACCGGACCTCGGCGGCAAAGGTTGCGATGGCCACGTCGGCGGCGCGACCCAGTTCGGCATAGCGCTTGACGAATTTGGGCCGGAAGTCGGTGAACAGCCCCAGCATGTCATCGACCACCAGCACCTGCCCGTCGCAATCCACGCCCGCGCCGATGCCGATGGTCGGGATTGCCAGCGTCTGTGTGATCCGCCCGGCCAGGCCCTGCGGCACCTTCTCCAGCACGACCGAGAACGCCCCGGCCTCCTCGATCGCGCGGGCGTCCGCCATGACCTTCTCGGCCTCCTCTGCCCGGCCGACGACCTTGTAGCCGCCCAGGGTGTTCACCGCCTGCGGGGTCAGGCCGACATGCGCCATCACCGGCACGCCCCGCGCGGTCAGGAAGGCGATCGTCTCGGCCATGTGCACCCCGCCCTCAAGCTTGACCGCCGGGGCGCCCGTCTCGGCCAGCAGGCGGCTGGCGTTGCGGAAGGCCTGTTGCGGGCTTTCCTCATAGCTGCCGAAGGGCATGTCGATCACCGGCATCGCGCGCTGCGCACCGCGGACCACGGCGCGGCCATGCAGGATCATCATCTCCAGCGTCACGCCCAGGGTCGAGGGCAGCCCGTGGATCACCATCCCGACCGAGTCGCCGACCAGCGCGATGTCGCAATGCGCATCGACCAGCCGGGCGACGGGCGTGGAATAGGCGGTCAGCACCACCAGCGGGTCAGTGCCCTTGCGGGCGCGGATGTCGGGGGGAAGCACGGGCCGGACGGGGGAAGTGGCGCTCATCTCGGGGCCTCGCAGCGTGGGGGCGCTTTCGCACTCTGCCTGCCATATGGGCACAACCGCATCGGGTCCGCAACATGATTGCGCCGCAGCGCAGCACCGCCGACCGCAGCGTCACGGGCTTGACCGCACCGGCGGTCAAGTCCTGTATGCGGCGGTCAAAGGGAGAGGCAGCATGACCCTGATCCAGCGCGTAAGCCGGGACGGCACGGCACCAGATATCGGCGGACCCGACCCGGAGCGGCTGATTTCCGGCAACCCGGTCCACAGCACCTGGAACCTTGAGGACCGCGACGGCCTGTACTGCGGCCTCTGGCAGTCCACGCCCGGCAAGTGGCGGGTGAAATACAGCGAGTGGGAGTATTTCCGCATCCTGTCCGGCTATTCGCTGCTGACCAGCGCGGATGGCACCGTCACCCAGTTGCACCCGGGCGACAGCATGATCATCCGCCCGGGTTTCGCAGGCACCTGGGAAGTCGTGCAGACCACCCTCAAGGATTACGTCATCCGGCTGTAGAACTGTCAGAGGTCCCGACGATGACGACGGGAGCAGGAGTCTGCGGCCGCGGACATTCCTCGGCGGCGATACCGCGACGCTCGCAGGCGGCGAGACGCTTCTTCTCGGCCCGTTCGGCAGCGACCTGATCGCGCGCGTCCTTCCTGGCAAGGGCCGCCGCTTCCCTTTCCTTGCGGGCGATGTTCTCGGGCGTTTCGGGAACCAGACGGCCGTAGGCGTCGATCATCTGGGGGCCTTCCAGCGCCAGGCTTTCCGCCTCGGTGCGGACCTTGACGCGGGTGCCGATCGGCACGCGGTTGTACAGGTCGATGATGTCCTGGTTGAACAGGCGGATGCAGCCCGCGCTGGTCGCATGGCCGATCGAGGCCGAGTCCGAGGTGCCGTGAATGCGGAACATCGTGTCGCGGTTGCCGCGGTAGAGGTACAGCGCCCGGGCGCCCAGAGGGTTGGTCAGCCCGCCCGGCATCCCGCCGGCAAAGGCCGCATAGAGGTCGGGCCGGGTGCGGATCATGTTCGCCGTGGGCGTCCACGACGGCCATTCCGCCTTGCGCCCGACGACAGCGGTGCCACGGAACGTCAGCCCTTCGCGCCCGACGGCGATGGGATAGCGCGTGGCGGTCCCGTCTTCGTTGACCAGGTACAGCTTGCGCGCAAAGGTGTCGACGACCACCGTGCCCGGAGCTTCCGGTCCGGTATAGGCCACTTCCACCCGCCGGTTGCCTTCATGAAGGTACTGCGCCGGAACCGGCTCGATGAAGAACTCACCGTCCTGGATGCCCTCATAGCCCGGCACTGGCGCGCGGGTTTCGGTTTGCGGGCTTGCAGCGCAGGCGGCAAGCAATGGCAGGGCAAGGATCGCGAAGATCCGGGCGTTCAATCGGGACACAGGGAAGACTCGGGGTTAGGGCAGTTGGCGGCAGCTTGCGCCATGCGCGCGGCCTTGCGTCAAGCCCTAACCTTGAAAATTGTCGATTCTTTCCGAAGGTTACGCGCCCCGGACCGGATTCCATCCGATTCCGGGGCGCGCGCAATGCTGTGGCGTGAAGGTGCGGTGACTCAGTTCACTGCGCCGATGGACCAGAACAGCGTCTCACCCGACGAGTCGTCCACACCGTCGTTGTCGGTGACCACCCAGCCGGTCCCGGCGGCGTCGACGGCGAAGCCCTCGACCTTGTCCACCACATAGCCGTTGGTCGCCGCCTTCAGGTCGGGCACCAGGTCGCGGACCAGCTCCTTGGTCACGACCGGCAGGGTACCACCCAGCGGCGCGGGTGCCAGTTGCGACAGCGCGACACGGTAGAGCTTCTTGGTCGCCGCCCGGTCTGCGATCTGGTTGTCACGCTCGACGATGTAGACCCAGTCGCCATGCAGGGTGATCTCTGACAGGCCCATCCAGGCCCCTTCGCCCGGCGCGTCCAGCGGGTAATGCACAGCACCCCAGGTCTGGTCAGCCAGATTGTAGGAGACCAGCTTGACCATCCCCTTGGGATCGTCGCCCCATTCGCGCTGGACCGCCAGCCAGAGCACATCACCGACCTTGGTGATGCCTTCAAAGCCGAAGCGCACCTCGTGCGCCAGCAGTTCCGGCGGCAGGCCGATTTCCTGGTTGATCTTGCCCGACGCATCGACATGCAGGATCGCATGCGGGATCAGCCGGTCGCTGCGGCCTTCGTTCGCCAGCCAGAAGCCGCCCTCGCCATCGGCGACGATGCCCTCAAGGTCGATCTTCTGCGCCGGAAAGCCGCCACGGGTGATGTCGATGGCCCCGGTGATCCTGGCCGGAGTCTGGGTCGCGTCGATCTGATAGATCCGCGGCATCATCCCGAAAACGCTGTCCGAGATGGCAAAGAGCTGGCCCGCCTCGGCCCCCGCCGTCAGGCCCGACAGCGCAGCCCAGCCGATCAGCGGGTCGCTGCCCTCGCTGGTCAGCATCGGATAGGCGGCCGTGCCTTCGGCGAATTCGAAGACCATCACATGCGCCGGGGCCAGGCCATCGGCGCGCAGGTCCACCTCGTTTGCGGTGACCAGAAGGTTGCGCTCGGGGATTGCGACAATGCCTTCCGGGCTGACACCCGAGGGCAGGATCTGCTTCAGGACCGGGTTCGCCGGGTCGGTCAGGTCATGGACCGCCACGACCGAGGCGCGCTCGGACACCACAAAGGCCATCGGCACGCCGCCAAATGT
>PNNE01000229.1 GCA_013824055.1 Rhodobacter sp.
GAGGCGCTTGGCACCGGCATGGGCACCCGCTTCAAGCTGGACGACCTGCGCTATGAAAAGATCATCATCATGACCGACGCCGACGTCGACGGCGCGCATATCGCCAGCCTGTTGATGACCTTCTTCTTCACCCAGATGCGCCCGCTGATCGACAAGGGCCACCTCTACCTCGCCTGCCCGCCCCTCTACCGCCTGACCCAAGGCGCGCGCCGAATGTACGTCGCCGACGACGCCGAAAAAGAGCTTTGGCTCGCCAAGGGGTTGGGAGGCAAAGGCAAGATCGACGTCCAGCGTTTCAAGGGCCTGGGCGAGATGGACGCCAAGGACCTGAAGGACACCACGATGAACCCCGCGACGAGGAAGCTGATCCGGGTGAGCATTGATGAGGACGAGCCGGGGGACACCTCCGACCTGGTGGAGCGCCTGATGGGCAAGAAGCCGGAATTGCGGTTCCAGTACATCCAGGAGAACGCTCGGTTTGTGGAGGAGTTGGATGTATAAGCCATTGACGCATACGCCAATGGCGCATATATGCTGACAACGGTCATCGAACTGGACGAATTCCTGCGTCAGGCCAAAGGCGTGATGACGGATGCCGAACGGGGCGAACTGGTGGACTACCTTGCTGCAAACCCGGATGCGGGAATCTCTTTGGGCGGTGGCCTGCGCAAACTGCGCTTCGCCCGGCAAGGCGCGGGGAAAAGCGGCGGGTTCCGCTCGATCCACTTCTACCGGCCCGCCATCGGCCCGGTGATCCTTCTGGCGCTCTTCGCCAAGAATGAGAAGGCAAACCTTACCGCCTCGGAACAGGCGGGGCTCTTGAAACTCGGCGACATCCTCGCCGCGCACTACAGGGGAAGGAAATGACCAGCGAAGCATTCAAGCGGATCGAGCGGGGCCTTCTGGAGGCGATTGCTTTCGCGCAGGGCAAAGAAACCGGCGCAATCGTCCACCACATCGAAGTCCCCGACACCCCCGACGTGAAGGCCATCCGCGCCTCAACCGGTCTCAGCCAGGCCGAATTCGCCAGGTCTATCGGGGTGAAGAAGGCGACGCTGCTGAATTGGGAGCAGGACCGCCGCAAGCCGGAAGGCCCGGCAAGGGTGCTGCTTGCGCTGATCGCCAAGGAACCGGGGATTGTGCAGCAGGTGTTGCGGTCTCAAACCCCGCAAAGATAAGGGTATTTGGTGCGACTTGTGAGTTGGAAAAGAAAGGGATACACGAATTCAAGCTCAATGCTTTGGCCGTTGCATCAATTTCAAACTACGAACTGGAAGACCGCAGGCATCGAGATAGCGTCAAACAAAATTGGCTACTTTTCCTTGTGATGGTTGCAATGGCAATAGCTGCTGTAGTTCAAGCATTTTCGGTTTTTGCGTGGCCAGCAAGGGTGCGTGCCAACCTACCGCCCGCATTCCGTCAGATTTGCCCAAAGCAAATCCGACGGCGCCCTCCCTCCGGGCCCTCACAGGCGTGCTCGGGCGTTCGACGGGAAAACAGTCCACTGGACTGTTTCCTGATCCGTCTCACCCCCGCGTGCCGGTCGCGGTCGGCTTTGCACCCCGGCCTCGCACAAGAAACCCCGCCCCGGGCCTGACCCGGGGCCCGCCCCGGGCCTGACCCGGGGCCTCGTGTGTCACCGGGAGACCCCGGCTCAAGGCCGGGGTGAGGTCGCTCTACCGGGCCACCCTTGCGGCACAGGCGCATGGCGCGGGAAACCCCAAGACCCAGACCAACCCCTTGCCCCCAAACGAGAACTCCGACCCACCCCCCGTGGACACTTGCCGCAACCCACCCCCGCCCCATATCCCAACCCATGCGGAAGCTGATCGCCCTCCTCCTCCTCGCCACCCCCCTCCAGGCCCAGGAGGTGGACCTTGAACTCGTCCTGCTCGCCGACGCCTCCGGGTCGATCACCCAGGATGAAATCGACTTCCAGCGGGAAAGCACCGCCACCGCAATCACCGACCCCGCCGTGCTGGAGGCGATCCAGAACACCCTCACCGGCTCCATCGCCGTCACCTACGTCGAGTGGGCCGCCAACCAGGCCACCGTCGTCGACTGGACCGTGATCGACAGCCCCGAGACGGCCGAGGCCTTCGCCGCCGCCCTCCTTGGCCCGCCCCGCCTTGCCACCGGACGGAACGCCATCGGCAACGCCCTGCTCGAAGGCCGCCGTCTGATCGAGGCGAACGACATCCAGTCCCTCCGCCAGGTCATCGACTTTTCCGGCGACAGCACCGGCAACTTCTCGGGCGTCGGCATCGAGGAGGCGCGGGACGAGGTTGTCGCGGCGGGCATCGTCATCAACGGCCTGCCGATCCTGGACGGCGGCCCGGACGACCCGCTCCTCCAGGAATACCAGGCCCGCATCATCGGCGGCCCCGGCGCCTTTGCCATCCCCGCCCTCGGCCGGCAGGACTTCGTCTCCGCGCTGCGCCGCAAGCTGATCCTGGAGATCGCCGGCACCCCCCTCGGCAGCGCGACCGCCACTTCCGCCCCATAGGGTCGGGTATCCCCCACCTGACCCGCGCAGCCGCAGGGTCTACCCCTTCCCCATGCAGATCGCCCGCTACACCGCCTATGGCGGCCCCGAGACCGTCGCCCTTGAGGACGCCCCGATCCCCACGCCAGGACAGGGAGAGCTTCTGATAAGGGTCCGCGCCGCCCCCGTCACCGCTGGCGACGCCCGGATGCGGTCGGGGCGCGTCCCCCGTGGCCTCTCGCTGATGGTCCGTCTCGCCATCGGCTGGTCCCGCCCCAGGGTCGCCCCCGGCTGGGCCTTCGCCGGAGAAGTCGCCGCCCTCGGTCCCGGCGTGACCGGCTTTACCCAAGGTCAGCGCGTCTTCGGCCTGAAAGGGTTCAAGGGCGGCGCCCATGCCGAGTATCTGACGATCCCCGCCACCGGCCCCGTCCTGTCCCTGCCCGACACCCTTAGCTTCGAACAGGGCGCCGCCTTCTTCTTCGGCGGTCTCACCGCAGCCGAGTTCCTGATCGACCGCGCCAGACTTGCCCCCGGTGAACGCCTGCTCGTCGCCGGAGCGACCGGCTCGGTCGGCAGCGCCGCTGTCCAGATCGCCCGCCATGTCGGTGCCGAAGTCGCCGCCACCGCCTCGCCCGCCAACCACCCGCTTGCCCGCCAGCTGGGCGCGACCGAGGTCACCGACTACCGCAGCGGCCCGCCGCAAGGCCCGTTCGACGTGATCCTCGACGTGATGGGCAGCCTGGGCTGGAGCCGGGCACAGCCGCTCCTCACCCCCCAGGGGCGCCTGGTTCTGATCACCGCCGACCTGTCCGAGATGCTTGCCTCTGCCTTGCGCCGCCGAAGGTTCATCACCGGGACGAACAAGGACGATCTGCCGTCAATGCGGCGGCTGGTCGATCTGCACCGGGCCGGCGGCTACACGCCCGTCATTGGCCCGACCCTGCCCTTCGCGCAACTGGCCCAGGCGCACCGGATCGCCGAAAGCTTTCACAAGCCCGGCAACCTGATCGTGACGATGGGGTAAGGCGCGGGCCGTAGGGTGGGCGATCCGCCCACCGCCCTTATGCCAAGGCCACCGCCACTGCGGCAAAGTGCAGCCCGGCCGCCACCGCGACGAACCCGTGCCAGATCGCAGTCTGGAAGCGCAGCCGCTCCCAGACGTAGAAGGCCACCCCCGCAACATAGGTCGCTCCGCCCGCCACCAGAAGCCACAGCGACACCGACGGCAGCGCCGCCGTCACCGGCCCGATCGCGATCACCCCGACCCAGCCCAGCAGCACATAGGCCAGGATCGACAGCCGGTCATACCGCCCTGGCAGCACGACCTTGACCAGTATCCCCAGCACCGCGCCGGTCCAGACCACGGCCCCCAGCACCCAGGGCCAGTTGCCCGAAAGATGCGGGATCAGCGCGGTATAGGTCCCGGCGATCATCACGTAGATCATCGAATGGTCGAACCGCCGCAAAACCCATTTCAGCGCCGAGGGCGGCGTCATGTTGTAGGCCAGCGAGAAGCCCCACATCAGGAAGAACCCCGCCGCATAGACTGTCAGCGCCACCAGCATCCCGATCCCCGAAGTCTGCAAGGCGTGCGACAGCAGCAGCGGAAAGGCGATCAGCCCGGCCAGCAGCGCCAGTGCATGGACGATGCCGTCGGCCAGGATCTCGCCCAGGGTCAGGTCGCGTTTTAGGGCACGGTGATGATCGGCGGGAAGCGTCATGGTCCTGACTCTGGCAAGTGATCGTCACCAGAACATGACCGGCCGCCGCCCACGGTCAAGAGTGGCGGCGGCGATGTGACCTCACGTCACCGCCGCGCAGCCCAAAGCAGCCCGCGCCGCATCAGTTCCGCCGCGGGGCCCTGGTCGATCACGTTCTTCTGGTGGCCCAGCGCGTTGTAATAGACCCGGCCCGCGCCATAGCCCTTGGTGAACACCACCGGCATCGCGACGGGTCCGTTCACCGCGTGCGGGCCGTCCACCAGCGGAAAGTCGCAGACCGCGTGGACCTTCACCGCCGGGTCGAGGTGCAGATAATACTGCTCGGTCTTGACGGTGAAATCGCCCACCCCGGCGACCAGCGGATCGTCCGAGGTGATCCGCACCGCGTATTCCACCCCGTCGTTGCCCGGATGCGCCACCCATTGCGCGCCGGTCATGAACTGCCAGTCCACGTTGTCGCGGAAGGCGTCGCACATGCCGCCGTGACAGCCCGCGATGCCGGTGCCTGCCGCCACCGCCGCGCAGGCGTTCAGGGCCTGCTGCTTGTCGATCTTCGACATGGTCCAGACCGGGACGATCAGGTCATAGGACTTCAGCGCCTCGGCATCGTCGAAGCAGGTCAGGCTGTCGGTCAGCGTGACCGCCATCCCCGCCTCGCGCAGCCAGTCGGCGAACATCGGGCCGACCTTTTCGGGCTCGTGACCCGCCCATCCGCCCCAGGTGACCAGTGCCTTTGCCATGCTTTCCCCCTCAGAACCGCTGCGGTGCTTCGGGCTTGTTCTGCACCACTTCCTCGATGGCTGCCAGCACATCCGGGGTCAGCGCGGCCTTCCCGTCCAGCGCCTTCAGGTTGTCGTGCAACTGATCCAGCTTCGATGCCCCCAGGATCACCGTCGACACCCGCGGGTTCGCCAGGCACCACAGCAGGGCGAGGTGGTGGATCGGCATCCCCGCCCCATCGGCGATCCTGGCCAGGGCCTTGACCTGTTCGACCCGCCGCCGCCCCTTCGGCCCGGCGATGATGTCGCGCAGCCATTCATAGCCCGGCAGCGCCGCGCGGCTGCCTTGAGGGATACCGTCGTTGTACTTGCCGGTCAGCAGACCCGAGGCCAGGGGCGACCAGATGGTCGTGCCCAGCCCGAAAGTGTCATAGATCGGCGCATAGTCGCGCTCGACCTTGTCGCGTTCGAAGAGGTTGTACTGCGGCTGCTCCATCGTGGGCGGGGTGAGGCCATCGCGCCGCGCCACCAGATGCGCCTCGGTGATCTGCTGGCCCGACCATTCCGAGGTGCCCCAGTACAGGACCTTGCCCTGGACGATCAGGTTGTGCATCGCCCGCACGGTTTCCTCGATCGGCGTGTCGATGTCGGGGCGGTGGCAGAAGT
>PNNE01000071.1 GCA_013824055.1 Rhodobacter sp.
CCCCGAGTCCCTGCAATGTATCGCGTCTCCTCCTCTGTCCCCCGCTTTGCCAAGGCGCTGATCGGCGGCGCGGCGCTCGCCACGCTCTGGGTCAATCTTGCCCCGGCCAGCTATTACGACAGCATCGAGTTCCGGCTGCTTGATCTGACGCTGCCTGGCTGGATCGCCCCCCTGCCCTTCAGCCTGACGCCGCTGAACCTGGTGGCGGATGCGGCGATGTCCCTGTTCCTGTTCTTCATCGGCAAGGAGCTGTGGGAGGCGCTGACGCTGGAGCATGGCCCGCTGAAGGGGCGGCAGGCGATGCTGCCCGCCGGGCTGACCCTTGGCGGGCTTGCCGGAGCGGCGCTGATGTGGATCCTGGTCGGCAGCCTGATCGAGACGGCCGAGGAGGCGGGATTTGCCACCGGCTGGCAGGTGCCTCTGGGCAGTGATGTGGTCCTGTGCTTCCTGGTCGGACGCGCGGTCTTCGGAGCGGGCCATCCGGCGCTGCACCTTCTGCTCTTGCTGACGATCGCCACCGACATCCTGGCGCTGCTTGTCGCAGGCCTGACGCAGCCCGCCTTTTCGCTGCGGCTGGCCTGGCTGCTGTTGCCGCTTGCCGCAGCGCTTGTGACCTGGGCGGTCTTTGGCCGGACCCCCGACCCTGCGGCGTCCGAGACCCGGCGGCGGGCCGGTCGGCGGCTGCTGCCCTATGTCATCGCGGGCCTCGTGTCCTGGATCGGCGTCGCTGCCTCGGGCCTGCCGCCGGTGCTGGGGCTTTTGCCGGTGATCCCCGCGATTGCCCATGCCGACCGCAGCTTCGGACTGTTCGCCGCAGCGGAAGAGGTGCTGCATGACCCCCTCAACCGGCTGGCCCACGCGCTGGCCTGGCCGCTGACCGGGGTGCTCTTCCTCTTTGGCCTGACCCGCGGGGGCGTCGATCTGTCGGCCTTCGCGCCCACGACCCTGACCGCGCTGGCCGCGCTCTGGCTCGGCCGACCGCTGGGGATGATCGTGATCGGGCTCGGCCTTGCCACCGCCCTTGGCCTGCGCCTGCCGAAGGGGGTCAGCCTGCGCGATGTCCTGCGCATCATGCTGATCATGGCGATGGGCTTCACCGTCCCCGTTCTCAGCCTTGCGACCGCGCTGCCCGGCGGCGCGATGCAGGAGGCCGCGCGCCTTGGCCTTGCGATCAGCCTGCTGGCCGGCCCGGTCGCACTTTTGCTGGCCCGTCCGCGCCCCTGACCGGGGCCTTGGGAAAGGCCTGTCGGAGCCGTGTTTGGGTCTCGGCCCTTTTAAGGCCACAAACGCGATGTTAACGATATGGCCTTAGCAAGAGAAAGACGCCCGATCTACGGGCGCCGAGGCCATGATGATCGAGTTTCGAGACGTATCGAAATCCTTCTGGACGGGAACGCAGCGCAAGGTGATCCTTGACCGCGCCTCGTTTCGCGTCGAGCTGGGCAACTCGCTGGGCATCCTGGCTGGAAACGGCACCGGCAAGACCACCATCATCAACATGATGGCGGGGCTGGAAAAACCCGACGAAGGCACGATCCGCAAGACGTCGCGCGTGTCCTTTCCCCTTGGTTTCATGGGGGGCGTCAACAACAAGCATTCGGCCAAGGAAAACTGCCGCTACATCGCCCGGCTTTACGGCCTGGACCCCGACTATGTCGAAAGCTTCTGCCGCTGGGTCTGCGGACTTGGCGAATATTTCGAAATGCCGCTCGCCACCTATTCCTCGGGCATGCGCGGGCGGTTCTCGTTTGCGCTGCTGCTGTCGATCGAGTTTGACATCTACCTGATCGACGAAGGCATGCCCGCCACCGCTGATGTCGAGTTCAACCGCAAGGCAGGCAACATCCTGCAAGAGCGGCTCAAACGCTCGACCGTCGTCATCGTCTCGCACTCGCCGAAGACGCTTGAGAAATTCTGCCGCACGGCCGCCGTGCTGCGCAATGGCAAGCTCTATCAGTTCGAGTCCCTGGAAGAAGCGAAACGCCTCTATGACTACGACGCCTAAGGTTCCGCGCTACAACACCCGCCCGGTGGACCGTTCGGCGGTTCAGCCGGACGCAGGCGACAGCGGCCAGCTGTTCGACACCCATGACGACGGCTTTGGCAACATGGACTTCCGCCGGCCCGAGGATCGGGCCGCCAGCCGCACCCAAACCCCCGAACCCGAGCTTGCGGCCCCCGCCGACGTCGGTTCGGCCGAACCGACCCCCCGCGCTGTCACGCCCGAAGAAATCGCCCGCGTCAATGCCGCGATCCTGACCGAAGGTCTGACCGAGCGGCAGTTGCGCCGGGCGATGCTTGTGGCCCAGCGCAGCCAGCTTTCCCCCACGTCCGAGGCTGATGCCGTCCGTCTGCTGCGCGAAGCGGGGGTCGATCCCTTCTCGCGCGCGTCGATCCTGCGCGTGGTCACGCCTTCGCCCGAAGCGGTGACGCCAGGCGCCCCGCCGCAGTCGGGCTTGCCGCAGTCGGGCTTGCCGCCGCCGACCGAACCGCGCGAGCCGGGACGCCAGATCGCCCGCCTGCCCGGCGACGTCGTGCAACTGCCGAAGAAGGCCAGGCCCATCGCGCTGCCGTCGACCGAACAGCGCGCCGAACTGAACCAGGCCGCCGAAATCCTGCGCATGCAGCAGGACATCGCCCGCCGCCGCCGTCAGCGCCTTGCACTTCTGGGCGCGCGGCTCTTTGCCTTCGTGCTGCTGCCCACGATCCTGGCGGGTTGGTATTTCTACATGATGGCCACGCCGATGTATTCGGTGCGCTCGGAGTTCGTGATCCAGCAGGCCGGCCCCAGCGGTGGCGGCGGGTCGATGGGCGGGCTCTTTTCCGGCACCGCTTTCGCGACGTCGCAGGATTCGATCGCCGTGCAGGGCTATCTTCAGTCGCGTGAGGCGATGGGGCGGCTGGACCAAGACCTGGGCTTCCGCAGCCACTTCCAGAACCCGCAGATCGACCAGTTGCAGCGGATGGCCCCCGACGCCGGGCTGGAAGCAGCCTACAGGGTCTACAGGAAGTTCCTGAAGATCTCGTTCGACACGACCGAGGGCGTGATCCGCATGGACGTGATCGCCGCCGACCCGCAGGTTGCGGCGGCCTGGTCGAGACAGCTTATCGCCTATGCCGAAGAACAGGTGGACCACCTGACGCAGCGGCTGCGCGCCGACCAGATGACCGATGCCCAGGCCGGCTACGAGGCGGCGCAGAAGGCGCTGATGGACTCGCAGAAAAACTTGATCGAGTTGCAGGAGAAGTTCAAGATCCTGTCCTCGGAAACCGAAGTCGGGCTGATCGTCGGCCAGATCTCGGGGCTGGAGAACCAGTTGACCCAGGAACGCCTGGCGCTGGCCCAGATGGAATCCAACGCCGAGCCCAACCAGGCCCGGATGGACCCCATCAAGCGCCGCATCGCGACGCTGGAGGGCGAGGTCGCCGATCTGCGCGCCCGGATGACCGAGACGTCGACAGGCTCGACCAGCCTGGCCGAGATTCAGGGTCAGCTGCTGGTCGCGCAAGCCGATCTGCAGACCCGCCAGATGATGCTTGCCCAGGCGTTGCAGTCGATGGAGACCGCCCGCGTCGAGGCGGCCCGCCAGGTCCGCTATCTGTCGCTGTCGGTCAGCCCGATCCCCCCGGACGAGCCCGCTTACCCCCGCGCCTTCGAAAACACGCTGGTGACCCTGTTGATCATGCTGGGCATTTACCTCATGGTCTCGATGACCGCCGCGATCCTGCGGGAACAGGTCTCGTCGTAGGGACGCGCGCATGATTGACGTGAAGATCGGCGGGCTGACCGTCGGCAATGACCGGCCGCTTCTGGTCATCGCCGGGCCCTGCCAGCTGGAAAGCCTGGACCACGCCCAGATGATCGCCGGCGCGATGGCCGAGGCCTGCGCTGCCGCAGGCGCGCAATTCGTGTTCAAGGCCAGCTACGACAAGGCCAACCGCACCTCGCTGTCGGGCCAGCGCGGCCTCGGGATGGAGGCCGGCCTCAAGGTGCTGGCGGCCGTTCGTGCGATGGGGCTGCCGGTTCTGACGGATGTCCACGACGCCGGTCAGGCCCGCGAGGCGGCGACGGTGGTCGACGTGATCCAGATCCCGGCCTTCCTTTGCCGCCAGACCGACCTTCTGCTGGCGGCGGGCGAAACCGGCGCCGTCGTGAACGTGAAGAAGGGTCAGTTCCTTGCCCCCTGGGACATGGCCAACGTCGCCGCCAAGGTCGCCTCGACCGGGAACGACCGCATCCTTCTGACCGAGCGGGGGGTCAGCTTCGGCTACAATACCCTGGTGGCCGACATGCGCGCCTTGCCGATCATGGCGCGGACCGGCTATCCGGTGATCATGGACGCGACCCATTCCGTGCAGCAGCCGGGCGGCCAGGGAAATTCGTCGGGCGGTCAGCGTGAATTCGCGCCCGTCATGGCCCGCGCGGCCGTTGCACTGGGGGTCGCCGGCGTGTTCATCGAGACGCACGAGGACCCCGACCGCGCGCCCTCTGACGGGCCGAACATGATCCCGCTGGCGCAGATGTCCGCGCTGGTGGCCAGCCTGATGGGCTTCGACCGCCTCGCCAAGGCCGACCCGCTGCGGGTCTGATGCCCCGGCCAAAGCCTTCGTCCACGGCGCGGATGCGCGGTCCGCCGGCAGCGCAGGTCGCGCCGGGCCGCCCTGGGGTCAGGGCGGATTTCGGCGGTCCCGGCACCGACGCAGAGGTGGTGTCGGACCCGTGACCCGTTCCAGACGGCCGCCGTCATCGCCGTGATCCGGCGCTCCCGGCTTTGCCACCTCAAACGGCAGTCCGGTCCAGCGCTGCGCCGCGGGCGCGAGGTCAGTCCAGATGACCCGGACTGCCGCACCTTCAGGGCGCCCGACCCTGTCGAGCGCTCAGCCTCCGGCTCTCGCGGCTGGGCCGAAGCCACATGCCCTGCCGGCTCTCGGCTGATCCTCAATCCCGCGCCCTTACACAGCTGGTGCAACAGGGGGATCAATGGCTTGGCGTCCACGGCCAGACCATTCGGTCCACAACACCGGCGAAATCCGTCCCGCTGGGACGCGCTGGCGTAGGGTGGGCGATCCGCCCACCGCCCGATCACAAGGCCTGCCCCGCCGCCCAACCCGAAGACCAGGCCCATTGGAAATTGTACCCGCCAAGCCAGCCCGTCACGTCCACCACCTCGCCAACGAAATGCAGCCCCGGCACCCCCTTCGCCGCCATCGTCCGCCCGTCAAGCGCGACCGTGTCGACGCCCCCCAGCGTGACCTCGGCGATCCGGTAGCCTTCGGAGCCGACCGGCACCAGCCGCCAGTCCCCGATCCCCGCCGCCACCCGGTCCAGCACCGCGCCGGGCAGGTCCGCCATCGTTCCCGTCACCCCCGCCGCCTCTTCCAGATGCCGCGCCAGCCGCTCGGGCAGCCAGCGTCCCAGGACCGTCCGCAGCGCCACCTTCCCCCGCGCCGCCCGCAACTCGGCCGCCACGTCGCGGCCCGGCAGGAGATCGACATGGATCGCCTCGCCCTCGCGCCAGTAGGACGAGATCTGAAGCACCGCAGGTCCCGAAAGCCCGCGATGGGTGAAAAGCACCGCCTCGTCGAACCC
>PNNE01000424.1 GCA_013824055.1 Rhodobacter sp.
CAGGAATTCTACATCGCCGGGTCCGAGCAGGGCCCGTGGAGCGACCTTTATGCGCTTGGCGCGACGCTCTATCACCTGATCTCGGGCGAGGCGCCGGTGAACGGGCAGGCGCGTCTTGCCGCCCTGGCCGAGGAACGGCCCGACCCCTACCTGCCGCTGACGGGCCGCTTCGCCGGCTACCCTGCGGGCTACCTGGAAGCGATCGACTGCGCGATGAGCGCCTTGCCGAAGCAGCGGGTGCAGACGGCGGCCGCCTGGCTGGCGATGTATCACCCGGCCGCCGGTGCGCCGGGTGCCGCGGGCTCGGTCGATGATGTGGTGCACCGGCTGATGCGCGACACCAAAAGTCAGCCTGGCGAAGCCGCCGCCCCGGCGGCCAAGGCCGTCTCGCGCCGACCGGACCCGGAGCCTGCGACCGCGCAGCCCCCGGTCGCACGTGGCCGCAGCCCGGTGCAGCTGGTGGCCGGCATCGCGGTGGCGCTGGTCGTCGTCGCGGGCGGCTATGTGATGCTGGGCCAGCCCGAAGCGCCCGCTGGCGGCGACACGGCCGCTGCCGCCGGATCGTCCCTGACAGCGCCCCCGATCGCCGAACCTGTCACGCCCGACACGACCACGCCCAACACGACCACGGCCGCTTTGGCCACGCCCGACGCAGCAGCGACAGCAGCCCCGGAATCGGCCCCAGAACCGGCCCCAGAACTGGCCCCAGAACTGGCCCCAGAACTGGCTGAAACGGTTGTCAGTGCTTCGGTCGCAAGCGAGCCTGCGGTCGATCCGCTGCCCGCCTCTGCAAATGCGACCGAGACCACTGCCGCCGAGGCCCCGGACGCTGCCGGGCCGACGGACAGCGCAGTCCTGACCGCGACCGCCGCCGAGCCAGCCGCCGAGCCAGTCGCCGAGCCAGTCGCCGCACCCGAAGCAGCGCCCGCCGCCGTCACCGGGCCAAGACCCGCCGCAGCCCAGGTCGCCTTCGCAGTCTGGGATGTCGAACTGCCCTTCACCGCCGACGACCGCATCATCGGTGGCCAGCCTGTGACCGTCGTCCAGCGGCTGTCGCCCGGCCTGGACCGCGCTTCGGCTGGCGCATGGTTGCAGCAGGGCCTGCTGATCTATTCGGTCAACGGCAAGCCCACTCCCACCGCCACGGTCCTGACCGCGTCGATCCTGAACGCCATGCAGGTCGACCCCGATGGCAAGGCCCGCGTCGTGGTCGAATATGCCGGGTCCGATCTGCAACGGAAGATTGATCTGCTGACCGTCGACGCCGTGCGGATCATCACTCTGGCAAACGGTGTCAGTGCGCGGACCTCTGTGGTGGACGGCGCCTGGAGGACCGAAGTGACCGCCGTGGCCCGGCCCGAGACCAGCACGCTGAAGCCTGGTGACACGCTTTTCCGCGACCGGACCACGACGACTCCGCTGGACGAGGCCACCTCGCTTGAGAAGATCATCGGCACACTGGTCGAAAACGGCGTCTCGACAACCGAATTCTCGATCATCCGCGACAGCAAGGTCGCTTCGGCGACGATGCAGCTGGTCCAGGACGCAGGCCAGTGATGGCGTCGCAGTCCGCGCTGCAGGACCCTGTCGGGCCGCCGGCACGTCAGTCCGGGCAGGTCGGGCCGTCGCGCCCGGTTGCTGCCCTGCCACTTGATCCCCTGATCGCCGCCCTGTCGCAGGCGGCCCGGCGGTCCGGGCCGGCCAAGCCGCGCGGTCAGGATCCCGACCCGGCGGACTGACCTGATGCGTCCCGAAGACTGAACGGAAATCGACCCCGGTCCTGGGCAAAGGCTGGCACACCGCCACCCGCCCCGACCGGCCAAAGGAGCAGAGAGAGATGGCATTTGCGCGGACCTTCACCTTCGGCTGCACTGCGGTCCTGCTGACCAGCGCGGCAGCTTTGGCGCAGGAAGCCTGCTCGACCTACACGGTCGCCACCGGGGACAACCTGCGATTCATCGCCCGGGCGGCCTATGGCGACCCGGACCTCTACCGCGCGATCTACCAGGCCAATGTCGCCGTGATCGGCGCGAAGGCGGACCTGATCGAGATCGGCACCACGCTGGTCATCCCCTGCGACCCGCAGGACCCGACGGCTCCACTGGTGGCAGACCCGGCCGCTGCCGATCCGGCCGCGGCCACGACCCCCGAGGCCACGACCCCCGAGGCCGAGATCACCGCCGCCGCCGCCACGCCCGATCCTGTAGCGGCCGACCCTGCACCGGCCGTCAGGCCGATCTCTTTCGTGACCGGCAACGGCTATGCCCCCTTTGCCGACGAGACCTTGCCCGGTGGCGGGATGATGACGCAGTTGGCCGAGATGGCGGTGTTCCGCGCCGATCCGAACATCCCCTACACGCTGACCTTCATCAACGACTGGCAGGCCCATATCGATGCGCTGCTGCCCTCGGGAGCTTACGACCTGAGCTTTCCCTGGATCCGCCCCGACTGCGAAGCGGTCGAAACGCTTTCCGCCGGGGACCAGATGCGCTGCGCCGACTTTGTCTTCTCGGGTCCCTTCTACGAGATCGTCGACGGCTTCTTCGCGCTGCGCGACAGCGGACTGGGTGCCGTCACAAGCTATGAGGCGTATGCTGGCAAGCGGATCTGCCGACCCGAGGGCAACACCACCGGGGTGCTGGATGCGATGGGGCTGACCGCCGCGACCGTGACGCTGGTCCGTCTGCCGCTTGCAGCCGACTGCTTCAAGGCGCTGGCGGCGGGCGAGGTTGACCTTGTGTCGATCGACGCCGAAGTGGGCGATGCGGCTGCGGCCCGGTTGGGCCTGACCGCCAGGGTCGAGCAGAACCCGCACCTGGCGACGCTGCTCAGCCTGCATGTGATCGCCCACAAGTCGAATCCCCGCGCCGTCGCCATGATCGGACAACTCGATGCCGGCCTGATCGAGATGTACCAGACCGGTGAATGGTACGAGATCGTCTCCACTGCCCTGGCCCAGCACGATGGTCCGCAGGAGTAGGGTTTCCATGCTTGCAACAAAGCTGTTTCGATCCACCCAGGCGTCCGGCCTTGTCCGGGCGCTGATCCGGCTGTCTCAGCCGGATCCAATCAGGGCCGGCGGCGCGGACACCGGCTGTCGCTGCGCTGCCGATGGCGAAACCGATTGACCACGGCTTCGCCACATTCGTGCCATCTCTACAACCATATGGTGCGAGAACTTTGGTATTGTTTCGGTATCTGCTGGTTTCTTGCAGCGTATTTGGCCTTGAGAAGGATACTCGCCCCATGAGAACCGCAAAGAACGCACAGAGGCTGACCGTCTTGGCGGCGACCATGATCGCGCTGCCCGTCATCGCCTCGGCGCAGGAAGCTTGCACCACCTACACTGTCAAGGACGGCGACACGCTTGGCACGATCGCCCAGACCGCCTACGGCACCTTCGACTACCAGATGATCTTCAACGCCAACCGCGACGCGCTGGCGGCAAACCCGGCCAACCTGCCCGTGGGTCTGCAACTGATCCTGCCCTGCGAGGATGGCCGCCTGTCCCCCGACCAGGCGCTGAGCACGGTTATCGCGACCCAGACGCAGGAGCAGGAAGCCAACCGCGTGAGGTCGAACGTCTATGAGCCGCCGCTGAAGTTCGTCACCTCGAACAACTGGATGCCCTTCACCGACGAGTCGCTGACCGGCGGCGGGATCTTCGTGCGCATGGCCACGACCGCGATGCAGCGCGGCGGCAACGACCGCGGCTTCGAGGTGTCCTACGTCGACGACTGGATGGCGCACATCGACGTGCTGCTGCCCTCGGGCGCTTTCGACGTGTCGATCGCGTGGGAAGCGCCGGACTGCTCCAAGCTGGACATGCTGGGTGAGTTCTCGGCCCGCATGTGCACCGAATTCGACTTCTCGCTGCCGATCTACGAGGCGGCCTACACGTTCAACACCCTGCCCGACAGCAGGTTCGCCAATGCCCGGTCCTTCGACGAATATTCCGGCGCCAGGATCTGCCGCCCGGAAGCCTGGCCGCTGGGCGACCTGGAGGTGCAGGGGCTGGTGCCGCCGGTGGTCGAATTCGTTGCGCCCAAGAACCCGCTGGATTGCGCCGAAATGCTGATGCGGGGCGAGGTCGACATCTACTCGATCGAAACCGAAACTTCGGCCGCGAACTTCACCGAGCTGGGCGTGTCCGACAAGGTCGTGACCAACCCGGCGCTGGCGACCTTCATCTCGTACCACTTCCTGACATCGAAGAGCAATCCGCGCGGTCGCGTCTACATCGCCATGCTGAACCGCGGCATCACCGAAATGCGCGAGTCCGGCGAATGGTATGACATCGTGGCCACCGGCCTGGACGAGCACAACAAGCTGAAGCAGCAGTAACCACCGCTGGTGCATCGCTTGCAGAAAGCCCCGCGCCGCCCCCGGCGCGGGGCTTTCGCCTGTGCGGACATTCAGTGCTTGGAACATTCGTTCTGTATGCTATGCTGCCACCAGCAGCAGCCGGTGAAGCGACCATGCCCCGAGGTGAAGCCCCGCCCGAACCCCGGGTCCCGCCCCAGACGGTCGAGGAGTTCCGCGACCGGCTTCACGCGCTGAACGGCCAACTGCCGCGCCGCTTGCAGCAATGCGCCGATCACGTGGCGACGCACCTTGACCGCATCGCGCTGTCCACTGTCGCGCAGGTGGCGCAGGGCGCGGGGGTGCCGCCCTCGGCGGTGATGCGGTTCTGTCAGATCATGGGGTTCACCGGCTATGCCGAGATGCAGCGCCTGTTCCGCAAGGCTTTGTCCCATGCCGCGCCGGATTACGCGACACGGCTGGCGAACCTGAAGGCCGGGGGGGTGGGCCAGCCCGCGACGCTGGTCGCCGAATTCGTCGAAGCCGGGCGCCAGTCGATCGAGGCCTTGGCGCGCGACCTGAACGAAACCGCGCTGAATCAGGCAGTTACGACCTTGGCTCAGGCTCGCACGATCCACCTTGCGGGGTTCCGGCGGTCGTTTCCGGTGGCGTCCTATCTGGCCTATGTCTTCGACAAGCTGGGGGTGCCCGCCGTCCTGCATGACGGGGTCGCGGGGCTTGGGCACCGCTCGACCCTGCAGCCGGGGGACGCGCTTCTGGCGATCACCTTCGCCCCCTACTCGGAAGAGACCCTGGCCCTTGTCGCCCAGGCGCGGGATCGCGGTTTGCCGGTCGTGGCGCTGACCGACCCGCCAGCAAGCCAGTTGGCCGGGGTCGCCGACACGATCCTGACCGTCACCGAAATCGACTTTGGCGCGTTCCGTTCGCTGTCTGCGGTGATTGCCCTGGCGCTTGCGCTGGCCGTCGCCGTTGCGGCCCGGCGTGAAACTTAGCTCTTCCCCGACTCGCGAAAATGGAATATTCGTTCTATTGCTGGCGTCATGAGTCGCCCGGCCAGACGGAGCCTTGCCATGCCCCCCAAGCCCCTTGACGTGATCACCATCGGCCGATCCTCGGTCGACCTTTACGGCGCGCAGGTCGGCGGGCGGCTGGAGGACATGGGCAGTTTCCAGAAATACATCGGCGGCTCGCCCACCAACATCGCCGCAGGGACGGCGCGGCTGGGGCTGCGCTCGGCGCTGATCACCCGG
>PNNE01000211.1 GCA_013824055.1 Rhodobacter sp.
CCGGGCGGGGGCTGCCGCCCGGCGTCTAGAGCGTCGGCAGCAGGCGGTCGAGGGTGGCCAGGACCTGATCGGCGTCCGCAAGGCTGAAGGGAAGCGGCGGGCGGATCTTCAGGCTGTCGCCTTGCGGGCCGGTCGAACTGATCAGGATGCGGTTGTCCCGCAAGGCGTTCACCAGACGCGCGGTGCGGGCGGGGTCGGGCTTGCCATCGCTGAGGATGGTCTGGCCGACGAAAAGTCCGGC
This sequence comes from Rhodobacter sp., assembly GCA_013824055.1. GTDB lineage: Bacteria > Pseudomonadota > Alphaproteobacteria > Rhodobacterales > Rhodobacteraceae > Tabrizicola. The sequence goes on from PNNE01000211.1 coordinate 242, forward strand.
GGCGCGGGTTTCTCCAAGGCTTTCATGGCGTTGTGCGAGGGACCTCAGGCCTTGCGTGAAGGCCTGTCCAACGGTGGCGGCGTTCTGTTGCAGCCCTTCGTCGCGGATCACGTCAAGGACGGCGAGGCCTACGGCAGCGGCGACGGCATTGCCGCCGAAGGTGTTGAAGTAGCGCGCTTGCTGTCCGAATTCGGCGATGGTGCCGGGTTGCAGGACCAGGCCTGCCATCGGGTAGCCGTTGCCCATCGGCTTGCCCAGGCTGACCATGTCGGGGATCACCCCGTGGCGCTGGAAGCCCCAGAACTGCGCGCCGGTGCGGCCGAAGCCGGGCTGCACCTCGTCGGCGAGGAACAGGCCGCCGCGGGCGCGGATCGCGGCGGCGGCGGGGGCAAGGAAGCCTTCGGGGTCGGGGTAGACGCCGTCCGAGGAGAAGATGGTGTCGACGATGAGGAGGGCGGGCTGGATCCCTTGCGCCTCCATGCGGTCGCAGGCGGCGGTGACGGCAGCGGCGAAGCCTTCGGCGATGCCCTGCGGGTGGTTCTGCGCCGATGGGGCGGGGATCGGGAACACGGTCGGGCCGGGGGCGACGGCGGGACCGATGGACATCGACATCTCGGCGGTGGCCAGGGTGACGCCGTGGTAGGCGTTGTCGGTGACAATGACCCCGGTGCCGCCCGTCGCGGCGCGGGCGATGCGGAGGGCGAGGTCGTTCGCCTCGCTTCCGGTGCAGGTGAACATCACCTGGGAAAGCCGGGCCGGGAAGAGCGCGAGCAGACGCTCGGCATAGGCGAGGATGCCGTCGTGCAGGTAGCGGGTGTGGGTGGCAAGGGTGGCGGCCTGCCGGGACAGGGCCTCGACCACGCGGGGGTGGCAATGGCCGACAGAGGCGACGTTGTTGTAGCAGTCGAGGTAGGCATTGCCGTCGGGATCGTAAAGGTGGACGCCCTGGCCGCGGACAAGGTGGACGGGGGTTTCGTAGAACAGCCGGTAGGCCGGGCCGAGTGACCGGGCGCGGCGTCGCGCCAGAGCCTCGTCTTCGGGCGACAGGTGGCCCGCGCCGGGGGTATAGGCGTTCAGCATGGTGGTCTGGCGCGTGATGGGGCCGGTCATCTGGGGGGGCTTTCGCAGGCGTGGAGAAGTTGGGCGGCAAGGGCGTCCGGGTCGCAAAGGGCGTCGAGCCCTGCGCGCGAGGTCGGGGCGTTGCGCAGGATGTAGGGCGCATTCTGCGGATAGCGGGCGGCCCGCCAGGCCGAGATCGTGAGCGTCGTCACCAGGCGGGCGGTGATGAGGTCGGGCAGGAGGCGGAGTTCGCCTTCCGTCAGCGGGTTGGCCTGGTGGTAGGCCCGGACGAGGGGGACCAGGAGGGCGGGCGGCTCGGACGGGTCGATCAGGTAAGAGGCGGCGACGGCAAGGTCGCAGATGCGGTGCGACAGCGTCATGTCGCCGAAATCGAGAATTCCGGCAAGGCTTGTGGGCGCGTCGGGGTCGGCCAGGAGGTTGTGGGGATTGAAGTCACCGTGGATCACCTGGCGCGGAAGCTGGTCCAGGGCCGGGGCCGTCCGGGTGGCAAAGCGGGTGAGGAAGGCCGCGATGCGGGGCTTCAGGTCGTCCGGCAGGGCGGCGGCAAGGGGGGCAAGGTCGCGGGCGTTGCGGATGTCCCACAGGAGGTGGTGGTCGGCCGCCGGGTGACTGAAGCTGGCAAGCGTGGCGTCAAGGCGGCCAAGGGCGGTGCCGATCGCGGCGGCCAGCGCGGGCGTGCGGGCCAGGTGGGCCAGCGGCGTGCCGGGAAGCCAGGTGAGCAGGCGGAGGGCGCCCTCGGGCGTGGGCAGGATGGTGCGCCCGTCGCGGGTCGGGACGACGCGGGGGGTGGGAAGGTCGGGGGCGTGCCGGGCAGCGTGAAGGAGGGCCTCGGTCTGGAAGCGGGTCAGGGCGGCGGGCTCGGCCGGGTTGGCGAGTTTCAGGGTGAAGCTGCCCCGCAGCGTGTCAAGGCGGTGGTTCTGGTCGCGCTCGGACGTGAGGGGGTGCAGTCGACCGCCGAGACCCCAATGCATGGCGGCAAGGTCCGCCAGCGCCGCAGCAGGCACGTGTGGCGGAGGCAGCGAGAGGAGAGAGCCTGCGGGGTCCTGGGTCATCGGGTCGGCAGGATAACCTTTGGTGCGCGCAGGGCCAGTGGAATGTGCGTTGACATGTCCTAGTGTTTTAGTAAGGATATAGCGGAAGCCTAGCCAACCCGGTTCGGGTCCGCCCGGTGCGTCGATCATCTGGAGGTCATCATGCCCGAACGACACGCCCTGAGGGGCGATATCCTGGAACTGCTGTTCACCACGGCAGGGATTTTCCCCGGTCCGGCCCTGGAGGCCCTGATCGCTCGGCTGGAGGTGCGGAGATGAACGCCTTGGTCGACATGTGGCTGACCGCGGATGCGACGCCGGTGCACGATGCGCGGGCCTTGACCGAGGGCGGCAGCCTGGCGCGGATCGTGCTGGACGGGCAGGTCTACAGCCTGCGGATCACCCGGGCGGGGAAGCTGATCCTGACGAAGTAGGGGGCGGTGGGCAGATTGCCCACCCTACGCCGGCTCTGGATCGGCGGTGGTGCGATCCACGCCCGACCCCGGAGGGCGCCGCATCCTGCGCGCACTGCCCTGGATGTTCGGGGACGGAATCACCAGGTTTGTTTCGGTCAACCTGGCCAGAGCACCTGTCATGCCAGAGCACCTGTCATGCCAGAGCCACCCTGGCTGTCTTGCGGCGGAGGGTGGCAATCCCGGCGTGATCCGGGCTTTCAGACCGGCCAAGGCGGCGGCCGGAGTTCCGCCGTGGCATCAGCGGGCGCAGCCATTGGGGGCCAACACTGAAAGTCCATGCGATGACAGATGGTTGCGGGTGTGCGTCGGCGTTCACGCCCGGCCCCGTGAGCTCGGACCCGGAGCTTCTGCCGCGGCCACGTTGCGTTTGACGGCGATGAAGCTGTCGGGTGTGACCGAGATCGAATCGATGCCGGCCTGCACCAGAAGCCGGGCAAAGGCCGGGTCGTTCGACGGGGCCTGGCCGCAGAGGCCGACCTTGGCTTGCGCCTTGTGGGCGCGGGCGATCAGGCTTTCGATCATCCACAGGACGGCGGGATCGGATTCGTCGAACAGGGCGGCCAGGTCCTCGGCATCGCGGTCGACGCCAAGGGTAAGCTGGGTCAGGTCGTTCGAGCCGATGGAAAAGCCGTCGAAGCGTCTGGCGAAGTCCTCGGCGAGGATGACGTTGGCGGGGATTTCGCCCATGACGTAGACCTGCAAGCCGTCCTTGCCGCGCTTGAGGCCGTGTTTCGCCATCGTGGCCAGGACGCGGTCGGCTTCTGCGGGGCTGCGGCAGAAGGGGATCATGACGATCACGTTGTCGAAACCCAGGTCCTTGCGCAGGCGCTGGATTGCCTTGCATTCCAGCGCGAAGCCCGCCTCGTAGCGTGGCGAGTAGTAGCGCGAGGCACCGCGAAAGCCGATCATCGGGTTCTCCTCGTGCGGCTCGAACTCGCGGCCGCCAAGCAGGTCGGCGTATTCGTTGGTCTTGAAATCGCTCATCCGGACGATGACCGGGTTCGGATAGGCCACCGCAGCGATCTGCGACAGGCCGCGGGCCAGGCCGTCGATGAAGTATTCCGTCTTGTCGGGAAAGGCGCGGGTCAGGTCGGCGATCCTGGCCTTGGCAGCTTCGTCCTTGAGGCTGTCGAAGTGGACCAGCGCCATCGGATGGACCTTGAGGGTGTTGTTGATGACGAACTCCATCCGCGCCAGGCCGACACCGTCCGACGGCAGGCGCCACCAGCGGAAGGCGGCGGAGGGGTTGGCCATGTTGAGCATGACCTTGGTGCGTGTCGCGGGCAGGTCGTCCAGGCGAAGGTCCTCGGTGCTGAAATCGGCGATGCCTTCGTGGATCACGCCCTCATCGCCGCCCGCGCAGTTGACGGTGACTTCCTGTTCGTCGTGCAGGATGTGGGTGGCGTTGCCGGTGCCGACGATGGCGGGCAGGCCAAGCTCGCGGCTGACGATGGCGGCGTGGCTGGTCCGGCCGCCGTGGTCGGTAACGATGGCCGAGGCGCGCTTCATGATCGGAACCCAGTCGGGGTCGGTGGTGGAGGTGACGAGGATCGAGCCGTTGACGAACCGGTCGATGTCGCGGGCCGAGTCGAGGATCGAGACGCGGCCGGTGGCGACAGCCGACCCGACGGACAGGCCCTTGATCAGTGGCTTGCCGGCCTTCGTCACGCTGTAGGACCGGATCAGCCCGGCCTTGGCGCGGGATTGCACGGTTTCCGGGCGGGCCTGGACGATGAACACCTCACCCGTGTCGCCGTCGCGGGCCCATTCCATGTCCATCGGCAGGCCATAGTGCTGCTCGATCGTGACGGCCATGCGGGCCAGCGACAGGATTTCCGCATCCGACAGCACGAAGGCCGCGCGTTCGGCCTTTGATGTCGGGACGTTCCTCGTCGTGACGCCCTCGGCCCCGGCATAGATCATCTTGATCTCTTTCGCGCCGAGCGACTTCTTGACGATGGGGGTCAGGGACGTCTTCGCGAGGAAGGGCTTGTAGACGACATATTCGTCGGGGTTGACCGCGCCCTGCACCACGTTCTCGCCCAGGCCCCAGGCGGCGGTGATGAGGGCGACCTTGTCGAAGCCGCTTTCGGTGTCGATCGAGAACATCACCCCCGAGCCGCCCCTGTCCGAGCGGACCATGCGCTGCACGCCGATGGAGAGCGCGACCTTGGCGTGATCGAAGCCCTTGAGCGTGCGGTAGGTGATCGCCCGGTCGGTGAACAGCGAGGCGTAGCAGCGGCGGCAGGCGGCAAGGACGGCCTTTTCGCCGCGCACGTTCAGGTAGGTTTCCTGCTGGCCCGCGAAACTGGCATCGGGCAGGTCCTCGGCGGTGGCGGAAGAGCGGACGGCGACGGGGAGGTCGGTCGTCCCGGCCCGGCGCGAGAGTTCGCGATAGGCCGCGAGGATGTCGGCCTCGATGTCCTTGGGCCAGTTCCCCTCCAGGATCATCGCGCGGACCTGGGACCCTGCCTCGTGCAGCGAGATCTTGTGGTCTTGCCAGTGCTGCAGCGTCCGGGCGATGCGGTCGTTCAGGGCGTTGGCAGCAAGGTAGGCGCGGTAGGCGTCCGCGGTGGTGGCAAAGCCGCCGGGGACCTTGATGCCCTTGCGGCCAAGCTGCTGGACCATTTCGCCCAGCGAGCTGTTCTTGCCTCCGACCAGCGCGACATCGCCACGCGACAGGGTTTCGAACCAGAGGGTACAGGCAGTTTTTTCGGCATCTCGGACCCTCCCGGGGTT
>PNNE01000193.1 GCA_013824055.1 Rhodobacter sp.
TAGCGGTCAGGGTTGTTGCAGGCCGCAAGGCCCAGAACGGCGATCAGAAGCAGCGACTTCGCAGCAAGGGTCATCGGGGGGTCATCCTTCTTGTTGGCTCGATTTCGGCCAGATTAACAGCTTTGCGCCGCCGAGGGAATCGGCGGCGCATCACAATTCAGGGCAAAAGCGGCGACCAGGCGGGGTCGCTCGCGGGGCCGTTGGTCGGGATCTGCTTCAGGTTCCGCCCGGTGATGTCCACCGACCACAGGCTGGTCTGCCCGTCCGCCCCCGCCGTCTCACGCGTGAACATCAGGACGCGCCCGTTCGGTGCCCAGGTCGGGCCCTCGTCCAGAAAGCTGGCCGTCAGCAGCCGCTCTTCGCTGCCGTCGGTCCGCATCACGCCGATGTGGAAACGGCCCGCATTCTGCTTGGTGAAGGCGATATAGTCGCCGCGCGGGCTCCAGACCGGAGTGCCATAGCGGCCCTCCCCGGCCGAGATCCGCGAGCCCTCACCGCCGCTGGCCGGCATCACGTAGATCTGCGGCGAGCCGGTGCGGTCGCTTTCAAACACGATCTGGCTGCCGTCCGGGCTGTAGCTGGGCGCGGTCTCGATGGACGGCGCGTTGGTCAGCTGCGTCAACTGGCCCGAGCTCAGGGACAGGGAGTAGATGTCGGTGTTGCCGCCCCGCTCCAGGCTGAAGACCACCGTCCCGCCATCGGGGCTGAAGCGTGGTGCAAAGGTCATCGTGCCCGGCTGCTCGTCCAGCGTCTGGCGGCGCAGGGTGGCGACATCCATCAGCGTGATCCGCGGAAAGCCGGTCTCGTAGCTGGTGTACAGGATGCGATCCCCCGTGGGCGAGAAACGCGGCGCCAGCACGATGGAATTGCTGTCGGTCAGGAAGGCCACATTGGCGCCGTCGTAATCCATCACCGCAAGCCGCTTCAGCCGCGCATTCTTCGGCCCGCTTTCGCTGACAAAGACCACCCGGCTGTCGAAATAGGCGCCCTCGCCGGTGATCGTCGAATAGATCACGTCGGCCACCTTGTGCGCCATCCGCCGCCAGCCCTGGGTCGTGCCCGCGAACTGCAACGCGGCCCCTTCCAGCGTGGTGCCGTTGAACACGTCATAGGCCCGGAACTTCACCGTGATCCGGTCGCCACTGACCGAAACGGCCCCCGTGACCAGTACCTGGGCGTTGATCGCCTTCCAGTCCTCGAAGGCGACGCCGCCGTCAAAGCTGGTGATCCGGCTGATATGCGCCTCTTCGCCGATGTTGCGGAAAAAGCCCGTGCCCTCCAGGTTCGCGATCACCACCCGGCTGATCTCGCGCGCATACTCCCCCGCGCCGCCCTCGTCGATGAAGGTCGGGATCGCGATCGGCATCGGCTCGATCACGCCCTGCCCGATCACGATCCGCGGCGGGCCGGACTGCGCCAGAACCGGCGTTGCGACCAGCATCCCGACCCCAAGGGCCAGCGCCAGCAGCGCACCAAAGGCTTTATTCATGGGTCTGATCATCGGCCTCATGCTCCGTTCTTTTGTTTGTCCTTGCCCGCGTTGACTGCGGGAGAGAAGGGGAAATTCCCCGATTTGGTTCCATGCTGCATCGGTCATCTTACCCGCATCCCATTCGCATCGAAGACAAAGTCAAGCACGCGCCAGGTGTCGAACTTGTCCGGAGGCAGCGGAATTCCGCCTTCGCTGTGGGTCCGGTTCACTGCGCGCCGGGCGATGGAATAGAGATTGTCGATGGCGGCCTGGCTCGGCCCGCTTGACTCCAGCAGCTCGAAGTCCACCGGCCGCCCGCCTTCGTCAAAGCTGACGCGGATCACCACCATCGAACTCAGCACGTCGGTCGAGGCCGCGCCCAGGTTCCAGCGCCGCGCGATGGCGCTGGAGATGTCGCCCATCTCGCCCCCGGTCAGCGGCGGGCCCTGCGGCAGGTCCTGCCCGCCCGACGCCTCTTCGACCGGCACGTCCGCCGCCTCGCCCAGAAGCGCCTCGATTGCGTCCTGCGTTGCCGTGTCATCCACCGGCTGCACGTTCAGTTCGGCCGATTCCGCAGGTGCTTCCGCGGGCGGCTCCTCGGCCGCCACTTCGGTCTCGGGCGCGGGTTGCGGACGCGTCCGCGGCCGGATCGAGGTGGTCATCCCCGTCTCGGCATCCTGCTCCACGTTGGCCTCGGTCTGGGTGATGTCCCCGGTGTCCTCGGGCACCGTCGCTTCGGTCGGCTCCTGCTGGATGACCTCTTCGGCCGCCGGGTCCTCGCTGACCGCCGGTTCGGGGGCATCCGACGTCTCTGCCTCGGTCTCGGGCTGCACCGGATCGGGCGCGACGATGTCTTCGGCCTCGGGGGTGGGCTGGATCTCGGTCGATTCCGACGGGATCGCCTGCTCCTCCTCGGCCTGCACCACATCAGACGGCGGAGGCGCGACCACCGGCTCCGGCTCAGGCTCAGGCTCGGGCTCGGGCTCGGGCAGCGGCTCGGGAAGTGGCTCGGGTTCCGGCTCTGGTGGCGGTTCCGCCACCGGCTCGGGCCGGGCTTGCGGGCGCACCGGCGCGGGCTCCTCGACCGGCGTCGGCGTCGCCCCGGCCTGCAGCGCGGCAAACTCCTCGGAACTGATCATCGACACCGAGGTCACGATGACCTCGTCCGGCGGTGCATCCGCGAACAGCCAGTCGCCGACCATCACCCAGAGAACCAACCCCAGGTGCCCGATCGCCGAAACAACCGTTCCCGTGTGGAACCGCGTTTCCATCCGCCTCAGCCGCCGTCGCTTCCGGGATTGGACGCAGCGCCGATCCCGAAGCTTGGCCCCTCGCCTTCGGTGACCAGACCGATCTCGTTGAACCCACCCGCGTTCAGCGCGCCCATCACCTGCGCCACCCGCTCATAAGGCACCGACCCGTCGGCCCGCAGGAAGACCTTCTTCGACGTCCGCTCTGCCGCAATCGCCGTCAACCGGGGGACCATCTCGCCATCCGCCACTTCGGTCGTCTGGATCGCGATCCGCCCGTCGGCCATGATGGTGATCGTCAGCGGCTCTTCCTGCTCGGTCGGCAGCGCGCCTGCCGCCGTCTGCGGCAGCTGCACCGGCACGCCCACCGTCAGCATGGGTGCTGCCACCATGAAGATGATCAGCAGCACCAGCATCACGTCCACGAAGGGCGTGACGTTGATCTCGCTCATCGCGGCCGACTTGCCCCGCCGCCGACGACCCCGGCCACCGCCGTCGCCGCCCGATTTCACGACACTCGCGGCCATGGCTCAGGAATCCAGCTGGCGCGACAGGATCGTCGCGAATTCATCGGCGAAACTCTCGTACCCGCCCACGATCCGCTCACTGTCGGCGTTCAGCTTGTTGTAGAACACCACTGCCGGGATCGCCGCGATCAGGCCGATCCCCGTGGCCAGCAGCGCCTCGGCGATGCCCGGCGCGACGACGGCAAGGCTGGTGTTCTGCGAAATCGCGATCTCCTCGAAACTGTGCTTGATCCCCCAGACCGTGCCGAAGAGGCCGATGAACGGCGCCGTCGCCCCGGTCGTTGCCAGGAAGCTGAGCCCCTTGTTCAGGCCTTCGCTTTCCCGCGCGATGGCCACGTTCATCGCCCGGTCGATCCGCGCCTGCGCCCCGGCGATCAGCCCGCCGTCCTGCTTGTGGCTGCGCCGCCACTCCAGCATGCCTGCCGCGAAGATCTTTTCCGACTGCCCCTGCGGCTCGGTCCCGATCTTCTCGAACAGCTCGTCCAGGGGCTCGCCCGACCAGAAGGCCCGGTCGAAGACCCTCGCCTCGGCCTGCGCCCGGCGCAGCATGAGGTATTTCTGGATGATGATTGCCCAGCTCCAGAAGGACATGATGAACAGCATCAGCATGACGATCTTCACCGTCAGCGTTGCACGGGCAAAAAGGGCGACCAGGGAGAAATCAATCTCCTGCGCCATCGCAAGGGTTTCGGTTTCCATACGCCTGCTCTTGTTGATCGGGCCGTTGCTCGGCTCCGTTACTCCTGTTTCTATCAAGATTGCAGGGGGAATGCCAACACAAGTCTGTGCCCGGCAGGGTTCCGCGCGCGGATGACGGCACTTCACATCTGCTCGGGCCGGCGACGCCGTTGCGCCCGGCTATCAGCTTTGCCCAGGCATCCCTGCCAAAAGCACCTGCCGCCAGGCCGCGGCCGCGGACCACGCTTCTGCGCTCCTCCAGCCCCGAACGCCCTGGCCGCAGCCGCCCGCGGGCGCCCCCCTCTTCCCTTTTGCAAGAAAGCGATGGGCGGGGGCAGCATCCGGCCAGAGCCTCAGTGCAGCGGCCCAGAAAGCCGCGCCCGCACCTCGGCCGGCAGCCGCGCCGCATGGCCGTCCTCGGTCAGGCAGACCAGCGTGACGACCGAAGCGAAAAGCCGCTCGCCGCCGCGCAGCACCACCTGCTCCAGCACGATCCTGACGCCGCCCAGCGACTGCAGCTTCGTCTCCACCACCAGATCATCGGCGAACTTCGCCGGCCGCAGGTAATCCGCCTCGACCCGGCGGACGGCAAAGACGATCCCCTGTCCCGCCTTCAGCGCGACCTGGTCTACTCCCAGCGCCTCGACCCACTCGGTCCGGGCCCGTTCGATGAACTTCAGGTAATTGGCGTAATAGACGATCCCCGCCAAATCGGTGTCCTCATAATAGACCCGGAGATGGAACCGGTGCTGGGTCATGCAGTCCTCCTTGCAGCCCGGACCAGGGCCGGGCCGCCACATCTGGCTTCGCAAGTCGTCAGGAACCGCTTGCCGCGCGCTGGCACGTCCTGGCCACAGACGGCCTTCCCGGCCTTGTCCACCCTTTTCATCCCGGGCCGACCCGCACCCGCGCCGCCAGCCGCAGCGCATGGACAGGATCGCGCGCCATCACCGGCAGCACCGGATCATAGCCTGCGCGGATCACCGCCCCGATCTCGGGCCGCAGGATCACCTTGTCTCCGACCCGCGCCAGGGGCGAGGTCCCGTCGAACGCCCGGTCCGACCACAGCACCACCGTCTGCACCGCCTGGGCCAGAGCCAGCGTCTCGGCCTCCATCGCCGCCAGCGCCGCATCCAGCTTCAGAAGGACAAAGGCCGCCTTGATCGCTCCCTCCCGGTCGAACCGGAACATCCGGTACTGGTTCGCCCCCGCCGCCTCCAGCCGCGCCACCAGCTCGGGCAACTCCGCCACCAGCCGACCCAGGTCGGGCACCTCCAGCAGCTCCGCCCAGTCGCGGAAGGCAAAGACCATCAGGTTCGCCCCCAGCTCCGGGTCCGTCTCGGCCATCTTGTGACCCGCCAGGACCACCACCGCCTCGAACGCGCCCTTGAAGACCGACAGGCTGGCGTCCTCCACCCCGAAGACCACCGGCACGATCGGCCGCCCCCAGCGCGCGAAGAGATACTCCCCGTCGCCCCGCGTGAACAACGCCTCGATCTCGCCCGGTTCCATGTCCGCCTCCCATGCTGCCTTGGCCCGGCCCCAAGCCTTTCATCCTTGCACAA